>JAUMXP010000160.1 GCA_030529125.1 Eubacteriales bacterium
GCTTTGTCATATTCGTAAGCTGATGATGCCAGCACTATGGATGTTTTAGCGAGCTTTTCAGAAAACTTAGTGGGAGGAATGCTGAATAAATCAGCGTCAAAATCAATGTTGTACGGCTTGAGCGAGATGGCTCCTCCTGCAGATAGTGGTGTGGTAACTAAGTTCAGTGTGCGTGGCTGAGTTTTTGTCTTAAGGGTATTAAGCATTAAAAATCCTCCAGATATTATAATTACTATTAGTAGAATAGCTAATATTTTTCTCTTCATTTTCATATCCTCTTTAATAAGAATTAGTGTTGTTTTGGTATTTTTAAACTACAGAACAGGGTATAAAACAAGTGTTTGAGAGTGATATACGTAATTAAGGGTTACAATTTTGTTGTTGACACTATATTTTTAAATGTTATAATTGCTTTGTGGTACAATATATGTACACTCTAATAAAGGAGATATACAATATGCAGAACACAACTTTTGTAAAAAGATTTGCTTCAATATTATTAGCAGTTGTTCTTGTATTATCCTGTGCTATATTATTTGTTGGATGTGGCGAGGATGAAGACACTATTCCGGAGGATCTTGTTGTATACAGCACAGACAGCAATGGTGACCCTGTAGGCTACTACAAGAACGAGTATAATGATGATGGTCTTTGCATTAAGAATGCTGACTATGACTCAAAAGGTAAGCTCTTAGGCTATACAACATACGAGTACGATGACAAGGGAAACAAGATTTTATCTGTTTACCACGGCAAAGACGAAGAAGTGAAATCTCAGAGCAAGATTGAATACGATGAGAACAATCGTGTCAAAAAGCAGATTGAGCTTAATGCCGACGATGAAGTTCAGAGCTACGTAGTTTATGAGTACACAGACTTTGGTTATGAGAGCAGATTCTATCGCTATGATGGCGATGACACTCTTAAGTCATATACTGAATATGAGTACGATGAGAATCATAACTGCATCAAGGAAACCGTTTACACAGGTTCCGGTGAAGTTAAGTATTATTACGAATACAAGACTGATGAAAACGGCGAAGAGAAAGCGTACAAATACAACGCTGACGGCAAGCTTGAATCTATCAACTAATAAGCAAAAGGGCAGTCGATTGACTGCCCTTTTTGTATTGTGATAATAAAAAGAAAAGCCCACTGTATAGCACAGTGGGCTTATATATTAGATATTGAGAACTGCAGTTGCAATAACAAAGTAAACTGTCAGTGAGAGTGCGTCCATGATTGTTGTAATGAACGGTGACGCTACAACAGCTGGGTCAAAGCCAAGTTTCTTAATCAACATTGGCAGTGAACAACCAACAAACTTAGCGAAAAATACCGTTACTACGAGAGTGAGTGATACAACAAGCGCAACTTGCCAGTCAACTCCTTCTGTATTGAGTAACATCTCATCTATTAATGTCATCTTAATGAAGTTAGCAACGGCAAGGGTGACACCGCATAACAGCGAAACTCTGCATTCTTTGAAAATAACTTTAAAGATATCTTTGAATTCAATCTCGCCAAGTGAGAGTGAACGAATGATAGTAACCGATGACTGAGAACCTGAGTTACCGCCTGTACCCATCAGCATAGGGATAAATGCAGCAAGCGCAAGACACGCATCAAGTTTCTTCTCAAAGCCGTTGATAATCATACCTGTAAAAGTAGCAGAAATCATAAGTATCAGAAGCCATGGAATACGGCTTAAGTATGTTTCGATTACTGTGACTTTGTCGTATGGTTTGTCAGTGGTTGGGGTAATAGCCGCAACCTTCTGGATATCTTCGGTAGCCTCTTCTTCCATAACGTCGATAGCGTCATCGACAGTGACGATACCGACCAGACGGTTTTCTTTATCAACTACCGGAACAGCGAGGAAGTTGTATTTATTGAACACCTGTACAACGTTTTCCTGGTCATCGAGAGTGTTAACTGAGATAACGTTGGTTTCCATGATGTTCTCAATGATGTCATCGTCTTCAGCAAGCAACAAGCTTTTGATAGTGATGATACCTATAAGGGTAGAGTGCTCATCGGAAACATAGCAGGTGTAAATGGTTTCTTTATCAATACCTGTACGGCGAATACGCTTGATAGCTTCTTCAGCAGTCATCTTCGGTCTTAATTTGACAAACTCAGTTGTCATAATTGAACCGGCAGAGTCTTCAGGGTATTTCAAAATTTCGTTGATTTGTTTTCTGACATCAGGGTCAGTCTGACGCAGAATACGTTTTACGACGTTAGCAGGCATTTCTTCGATAATATCAACCGCGTCGTCGACATACAGTTCATCGATGACTTCTTTAAGCTCTGTATCAGAAAAGCCGTGTATAAGAAGTTCCTGAGTGTCGTCGTCCATCTCGACAAATGCTTCGGCAGCAAGCTCTTTAGGTAAAAGTCTGAACAATATAGCGGTTTTTTCATCCTGAATATCTTCGAACACACCAGCTATATCAACAGGGTTCATTGTAGAGAGAATGTCCCTTAATGTCGCATATTTTTTATTTTCGAGCAGTGTAACTATAGTCTCGAAAAGAGTGACTGTATTCCTTTCCATAGTATTATCCTCCTAATTTTATTTAGGCGGAAGTAGAAGACAGCCCAAAAGGATCAAAGAAGAAAACAGACCCAAAGGCTATACCATGAGCTGTTTTCGATTGTACTTCGCCCCAAAGGGTTGCCGCTGGTACTTCCAGAGTCCATTTAAATCTCGCCTCTTTCATTTCTTAGTATTTGGTGAAGACACCATACATTACAATATTATACTAACGACAAAAATAAGTCAACCGCGGATTCATAAAAAATTCAGAGATTTGCCCTTGATTTTACACACTCTATTGAGTATAATAAGTTGATGAATTCTGAGGAGATGATTAAATGGGAGATGTCTTTGAAAAAAAGATTAAGTCATTTTTACCTTATATTATTATTACTGCTGCAGTGTATTATATAGTGCCCGCTATTCTGATGCTTTCAGATAGCGCTGAGGTTGTAAACCAGATAATATATATCGGACTATTCTCACTGATAGCTTTTGGTTGCTGTTTATATCATGGTTTAAAGAAAACTAATGATTTTACGGTTTCCTTAGTTGCACCAGTACTGTTTATACCTAGTATGTTCATCTTCGGTGTTTTCTCTGAGAACTGGACTAACGCATTATTGTTCTTAGTTTCATACTTTATCTGTGGTTTTATCGGAGTTACTATAGGCGATATGCTTAGAAAAGATAAAGCTATCGATCAAAAGATTAAAGAAGACAACTCAGATGAAAGACCATACGTCAGAAAAAGAGTTCCTAAGCGCGTAGCTACTGCTGCAATCAAAGACAAAACCATCACAGAAAAAGTTATCGAAGAACACGATATCGAGATCCCTGAGAGTTTTGAAGCAGAAGAAAACATCGACGATGTTGAGACAACATTTGACACAACTGTTGACGATATTGATGCTATCTTAGCTGAACTGAGAAACAGAACTGAAGATTAAGTAAACGAAACGGCCCACCAAAACGGTGAGCCGTTATTTTATACATTTCAGTAAAATAAAAAAGCGAAGCACTACTGCTTCGCTTTTTGTTTGCAAATAAGTATTGATTATTCGCAGAAGAATACGTCCATGCCTGTTGTTTCGCCGTCAGCAACGATGTAAGCCTTTGACTCTTCTGGCTTAACGTATACTGTGTAAGCTTTCTTGCCCTTAACAACCTTCTTAACGTTCTTCTCGATGTC
>JAUMXP010000161.1 GCA_030529125.1 Eubacteriales bacterium
GAAAATATACAGTGCTAAAAGTGCCTGTTCGATAGCAACCAGATTATCAGTGAAATTAAATGTAGCGTTGTTTAACACTAATGCATCTGTAAGCTCGTAAACCGAGAATGAAAGGAGCAGTACGATAGCAGGCAGGCCATAGATAAATACAGAACGAACAGGGCTCTTGCTCTTAACCAGTGAAACTATCAACGCATAGTTGAATAAGAACAATGTTGTGAAAATGTAGCAAATCAGAAGAGTAACATCTGTTACTGCAATAGAAACTGTAGTTAAGCTCAGGAAAAGATTTACAAGTCTTATTGCACTCCAGATAGATGGGATAATATAGAACAGAGCTAAACCTCGTACTCCACCGTTACCTACAAAATGATTAAGACCTAAAACAACAAACACAATAGCTGTCAAGATGGTCAGAATTATGTCAGTTACATCAAAAAACTCAAAAGTGCTGTTGCTGATAGCTGAGAATGCGCGATTAGCACCTTCGCATGCAAGCGCAACTGCAAAAAGCACACCAAATAGTCCTGCAAATATGTTTCTGTTTATAAGATAGACAGGGGCGATTTTTTTATCAATAATGCAGAAAATAACAGCAAACAACAGAACGATAACAGCACAAGCAATCGAAAGATACGACAACATAATACTGTTAAAGCCGAAGAAGGTGCCGTCTGCACCCATGAAAAACAACTGTATAATTTTGATTGCAATAGCCGCTATAGAAAACGGAATAAATGCAATCCAGGATAATTTAGAAGTCATAATGTATCTCCTTTATATAGATATAACTACCCATACTAATCTATTATCATTTATATTTTATAATACCTATATATAGTAGTCAAGTTAATTTATTGTAAACATTATTGATTAAAAATCTACTCAAGTCGTATTATACCATAAACTTATAAGATAAAAGAACGAAAAAAGGCGCCACAAACGACGCCTTTTACATAATAATTACTTATATTTACGTTTTGACTTTTTATCCTTACGCTTTTTAGCATAAGAAGAAGAAACAGCTACATAAATTACAAACAAAACAATAACCAATGAAACAGCAACTAAAAACCATACTGAAGTAAGCACGCTTTTAGCAAGCTCTGCAATATAAATAATAAAGCTCACACTGACGTCTTCCTGTGCAATCAAATTAATCTGTGTGAAAGGCTCATCTTTATAATACACTGTAGCTGTGTTTACAATGTCGCCCTTTTCAATCGGTGCACTGATAGGATCAGTAGAGTCAGGTATAATTTTTACGTCTGCTTCACTGTAATCGTTAGGTAAAATAATATTAAGGTTGCTTTCAGGCACTAATAATATCGAATCAGTATCCCATGCGTTTTCTACTTTTTGTTCACATATCGGTGTCTCTTTTGTAGCCTGAGTTACAAAATTAAGATTAAGGAAAGCCCATCTGAACATATTGCCCGCTTCGATCATGCAATACTGTTCAGTAATGTCCTTCTCGTAATTATATGGTGCCTGCATACTAACGAGGATGTACGCATAGCCATCATACATAGCAGAACTGACAAGACATCTGCCACCTTCATCGGTAGTTCCGTTCTTCACACCTGTAGCGTAAGTGTAGAAATAATCTCCACCACGACCCGGATCTATCATATAGTTTGTAGTGACAATCGGGTATTCGTCACCTTCAAGATAATAAGTAGCTGTAGAACAGATCTTAGAAAACATAGGAAGTCCCATAGCATACTTTGTGATCAAATACATATCACGAGCTGTGGTGTAGTGGTTTACATTATACACACCTGTTGCATTCGCAAAATTTGTACCCTTACAACCGAGTTCTTTGGCTTTAGCATTCATCATATCGATAAAATCTTTGCCTGAATTGGTTGTAATATAATCAGCAAGTACTGTAGCAGAATCATGACCAATAGGAACCATCAGAGCATACAGCAAATCAGTCACTGTCAACTTATCCCCTATATGCCACTCAAGACCCGAACAAGCAATACCGCTTTGCTGAAGATTTGTAATAATTGATTCTTTTATTTCAATTCTTGTATTATCATAATCATCAAAATATTCTGCCGCTATGATATATGTCATAATTTTTGTGAGTGAAGCAGGATAACGTTTTGAGTCTGCATCTTTCTCATATACAGCCATTCCTGAATCAAGATTAACCATATACATAGACTCAGAATATGTCTTCACATCACAGTCAAAGCTGACAGCCGATGTGCCGAAACAACTAAGTAACGACAAAACAACAGTCAGCAACAAAAATATACTGATTATTCTTTTCATATTTACTGCCCTGCTTGTGTAGATGTTTGTGTTTCAGTTGTGTTTGTACTGTCAGTAGCTTTTGTTTCACCCAAAGTAGGAGCCTGTGTCTCAGTCTGAGCAGTATTACTACCATCTGCAAAAGTTGAATTAAGCATTGATTCTGCAAATCCACTGAGATCACTAAGCATACTGATACCTACTGACGAGTCAGCTATCAGGTCGATTTCATCGAGAAACTTATCATCATAATAAACCTTAGCTATACCCATGTTCTGACCTTTGAACACAGGGAGCTGAGCTGTGTAACCTTCATCTACCTTGTAGCTTAACAGATTCGCATCATACTCAGCCGGCATAGTGTAAACAACATCTTTACCGGCAGTGAGATTAACATTGACCTGTCCCCAAGCAGTATCAGCTTCAACAGTACTGAGTACAGTTGACTGAGAAATAACTTGTTTGTTACCCAAAGACTGGTAAGCCCAGGATAAAAGCTGTGAAACTTCAGTAAATGCGTTATGCTCACTCTTAACCTCTGCTCCCATAACAACACATAAATAATGCACGTCTCTGTACTCAGATACTGCCACAATGTTACCTCTTGCAACACTGTCTGCTGCGTACTTGCCGCTTTTTACGTGTTTAAAATAATATGGACTTGTAAGTTTTAAGAGAGAGTTTGTTGTTGTAATGTTGAGTTTCTTATTCTCTGAACCGCCAGGAATATAGTTTACTGTAGACGAAATCTCAACATACTCAGGAATACTAAGTGCATATTTGATAATCTTATACATATCTTTACAGGATGTGTACTGATTGCGTTCCTGAACTATACTAGGCTGTACAAAAACAGTTTTCTCACAGCCGAGCTCCTTGGCTTTCTTATTCATAAGACCAACAAAAGCCTCTATATCTCCGTTTGCGACATAATCAGCCAAAACATAACAAGCATCTTTACCGTCCGTCATGATAATATAGTACAGAAGGTCCCTGATACTGAGCTTTTTATTAGCATACTTATCCAAAGTATTATCAGGATTTTCAATAGCATCTAAAACTTCTGGTTTTATCGTTATCTTAGTATCAAGATCAGCAACATTATTCTTAGTAACTAAGAAAGTCATGATGTTAGCAAGATACGAAAGATAGCGGATACCGTCAGAGTTTTTTTCGTAGACAGCGGTGTCTGTTTCAAGGTTAACGACCAGAGCAGCTCTGGAAGTAACTTTAACAGGGCACTTGACTACATATGCAGAAAAAGGAATTACGCTTGCGCTAATAACAACGCAAAGAATAAGACAAATACAAAAAATTAGTTTTTTCTTCATAGTATTTTCCTTCAATATATGTTAATATACTATTATATTACAATAAAAGACAAATTATATCAATCATTTTTTTAAATTGGGGGATTTGATATGGTATACATCACCGGAGACATTCACGGAGAT
>JAUMXP010000162.1 GCA_030529125.1 Eubacteriales bacterium
CCTTGAAGTATGTAGTCCAACCGTGTGAATATACTGATTCGTAGCATACGCCATACTGTGAGCCTCTAGCGTCAACAGCCATCTCGTCGCCAACGTAAACACCTACGTGGCCAGGCTTCCACAGACCAAGACCGTGGATTCTAGGCATACCGCTGGATACAGAGCCGGTGTAGTTAGAGTTGTACAGCTGTGCGTCACCTGTACGCTGTCCGCCTGCATATGAATAGATAAGACCAGAGCAGTCTACTGCGCCTGGAGTAGCTCCGCCGTATACATAACTCCACTTTGAGTTGTATGCGTTGAGCGCCCACTCAGCAAGACCTGCACCTGTACCGCTTGCAGATGAAGATACAGTACTCATCATGAGAATGCAAGCTAAAAGTGCAACTATAATTGATATAGATAAACATCTCTTTATAATTTTCATTAAAAAATAACCTCCAATGTTCGAAACGCTGATGTGTCGGTGCGTTTGAACTTTTTGAACAATATTCTGAATGAATAACTTGGTAACAAATTTGTCATTATTATATCAGAGAATTATAATCGCATCAACCGTTTTGTACAAAATAACGCGAAAACACTAACGAAATTCATTATTTATTAATATTTGTGTACAAAAAGTACAAATTTTATTAACAATTTGGGTGTTTTCGGCCTGTAATCCGTTAATTTCAAAAAAGAAAAATACGCCAATCGAGATAATAAACAGCCATCTTTATAGTGCGAAATTAGAATTTTTTTGTAGAATTATTATGTGTTTATTGAGCTTCAATAGAAAAAAGCCATCTGTAAATCAGATGGCTCATTTATCATATTTTATTCGAAAAATCTGCTCAGTTTTAGTCCGTCTTTAAACGTGAATAGTTTTTCAAACACTTTTGACGATAGTCCTATCGTGAATCCGTTTATCAGTGCACACACCACAGTACCCCACTTAACTCCTTCGAAATGCCACAAACCAAAGAACGCAAAACTCATTATTATTGCTATAACACAGCTTGTACAATCGTATATAGTTTTGACTTTGTTTATGTTTGTTTTGCTTTTTGCTGATAGCTCTTTGACAAATAACTCGTAAACCTCAGGGGAGATGTATGTATGGAATAAAAGCGAAACACCAACAGCGCATCCCAGCAAACCTAAGATGTAGTAAACTATTCTTGATGCTATGTTGTCGTATGGAATATACGATACAAAATACATCATCAGATCCAAAATAAATCCATAGAGCACCGCCGTAACAAAGGAGAACAGGTAAGACAGCCTGAATTTCCTGAGCACTGTTATCATGATTATCAGTAATACCGCTTGAAGTGTATACTCTGCCATACCAAACGTAAAGAACGGCAGGTACTGCGATACTTGCAGATGTAGTAAATATGCAGGAGCTACTACCATGGATACACCAAAGTCGGCTTTTTCCATGAGTGCAGCACTCAGTGCGAGCAGAGTAAGTCCTATTATGTACGCAAGCTCTGTGTAAAAATATCTTTTCTTCATAATTACCTCTTAAATAGAATAACAGCCCCGACGTTTGATATAGAAACGTCAAAAGCTGTTAATTAGTTAATGTATGATTGTTGTAAAGCGTCTAACTCTTCGATAATCTCAGTGCCGTACTTTTCCTCGATAACTGATAAGGCATCGTAAATCCTAGGCGGTCTGTACTTAGTGTTGTGACAGTCAGAGCCGATAAAATGAATCTGTCCTGCTTTGAGCATCTTCAGTGCTTTACGCTTAGTTGACCTTGAGTTAAAGAAACTAGCGTTAACCTGTATCAGCACACCTGCATCAATCAGTCTTGAGATAGTGTCTTTTTTCTGATACTTCATAGCGCGCTCAATATGCGCGATGACAATTCTGACACTAGCAGAGTTGTTAGCTTCAATCAGTTCTCTGATAGTATGTTCGCTCCATGGCATCATAGGCATCTCAAGCAACAAAAGGTTAGTGCCTTGTAGTGTGAGCGAGCTCAGCTCTTCCATCTTGCATATACCCGGATAGTAGAAAACTTCAGCACCGAGCAGGAGCTTAGGAGCATCAAAATCAGCTTTTTCGATTTCGACTTTCAGCTTATCGTATGATTCTTTTCGTCTTTCTAAGAAAGCGGTAGGTGATTCGTCCATAGCAAGATAATGCGAAGTAAGAGCAACGGTCTCGCAGCCTTGCTCTTTGAGCATTCTAAGCATAGCCAAACTCTCTTCGATACTTTGTGCACCGTCGTCAATTTCAGGTAATATATGCGAATGAAAATCAAGCATAGACAAATCTCCTTTCAAAAAATTTCACATACAAATATAATATCATAAATTAAAATTATTGCAAGTGTAGAGCAGAGCAAAGGAGAATTAAAAGCCAAAAAAGAAAAGCACCAACCATAAAGGTTAGTGCCGAAGTGTTTATCTACTGCGTCATAAATTTAAAACTTACATGATTTTGAATTGAAAAGGATGCAAAAATCATTCACCGTAAATGATCATCTGTGTAATGCCATTTTGATCAATATAGACATCTTGATTTCCGCCAAGTTGGTTTTCTTTATAGAAAGACACTCTATATATTTTTAGTTTAGAATCAAAAGCAACACTGACAGTATCGTACTCAACCGTACATTCTTTTTTTGCCAGCTCTACAGCCTTCTCTGCATCGTTAACTTCAGATTGCTCAATATTTACAAAACCGGATTCTTTTACGCCGGGATCATCTCCATAATAGGCACAATCACTCTCATATGAAAAACTACCAACATTGATTTGTTCGGTTTGCGAACAACCACATAAGAGTAACGCAAAAGCAAAAAGCAAACATGCGATTCTTTTCATGATTATACCTCCTAAATATTTCTGTTGGTATTATATCATAAGAACGGTCAATTTTCAATAGTTTAGCGATTGTCGGCTGTAATTCAACGATTGCCTCTACAAATCAACGATTATGGTTATAATTTAACGATTATCTGTGTTTTAACGATTTAAAATGATATATCGCTTGCGCGATATGTTATACGGCTTTGCCGTATGATATACTTGCTACGCAAGCATGATATAATATCCGTTCCTTCATATGCTGCAGGCATATATCATCCACCGAAGGTGGATATCATATCGAAGATATATCTTCCGTTTCGCAAGGAACGGATATCATTGAAAACACCCTCATTGTATCACAATGAGGGTGTTTTCATGGCGGAGGACAAGAGATTCCCCAGTTTGTGGTACCCAAAATTACTAGCTCGTTATTCACTTCGCGTAATTTTGACCACTGCACCTCGTCGTCGCAAACTGTGCTTATTTGTAGCGGTTTGCTAACCGCTACAATATCGCTTTGTTGCTCCTCCTCTCCCCAAAAAGCAGGCTTTTCGGGGGCCCCAGTAAAATCCCTGTATCCGCCACTGGCGGCGGTCGTGCTCAATGCCCGCACCTTCGGTGCGAGAGTTTGAGATAACTTACTCATATAATGAAAAGAAGCACACCAAAAAGGTGTGCTTCTTTTCATGGCGGAGGACAAGAGATTCGAACTCTCGCACCGGTTTCCCGGCCTACTCCCTTAGCAGGGGAGCCTCTTTGGCCACTTGAGTAATCCTCCGTATGCCAAAGTGTTTTATAAAAATATAAAAAAATGGCGGAGAGGAAGGGATTCGAACCCTTGGTCCCTTGCGGGATCACTAGTTTTCAAGACTAGCTCCTTAAACCACTCGGACACC
>JAUMXP010000163.1 GCA_030529125.1 Eubacteriales bacterium
GACAAGCTCCCTGATAACGGCGCAGGCGAATATACTGAGGAGCCTATCACTGTTACTTATACTTACAAGAAGTCAGAGTCTAGCGAGCTTTGTATGGTTAACGTTATCTACATGGGAGATAGCGGTGAGATACTTAATAAGAATAGCTTTGCAGGTGATGAGGGTACAGAGATAGTTATTGAATATCTCGATTTTGAAGACTATCTGTATGTTTCAGACACCATGCTCGATGATGCGCTTTTCAGTAAGACAGAAACCAACATTATCGTCAATTACGAAAAGCAAGTAAATTACCTGATGATAGCACTTATCGCAGGAGGAGGCGTATTACTGCTGATTATCGCTATAGCTGTAATATACCGAAAAAAACGTAAGCAGGTTGCTGACGATAAAGACATCGTCAACGACTTATATATTGATTAATCTTTATGAGGTGAAAAAATGAAAACATTCAAAAAGTTTCTTGCACTTGTTCTTGCTATGTTAATGCTTTTAAGCATTGCTACAGTAGGAGCTTTTGCAGAATCAACTGAAGACCCGGTTGCTCCTGATGTATCAGAAGATAACACAGAAGCTTCACCGGACCAGCCTGTAAACTCAAACAAGTACTCAGTTGCTGCTATGGCACTTGATGACGAGTTTGCATACGAAGGCGTGCTTGGTGCTATTTACACACCAGAGCAAACATTATTCAAAGTCTGGGCTCCTACAGCTACAGAAGTTACACTTAACCTTTACGCTACAGGTTCAGACGAAGAAGAAGGCGCAGCTGACCTCGGTAAATACGCTATGACACAAATTGTCGATGGTGATAAGTTGGCAGGTGTTTGGTATGTTACTGTAGAAGGCGACCTCAAGAATGTTTACTACACATACTCGGTAACTTCTCCTGACCGTATTGTTGACGGTGAATTGACAACTAGAGAGACACAGGACGTATACTCATACGCTACCGGTGTTAACTCAGCTCGTTCAATGGTAGTAGACCTTGACTCAACTGACCCTAAGGGTTGGGATGAAGACACACACATCTTTGTTGAAGAACAGTCAGATGCTATCATCTGGGAACTTCAGGTTAAAGACTTCTCTTACAGCGCATCATCAGGCGTATCTGAAGCTAACCGTGGTAAGTACCTTGCGTTCACAGAAGAAGGCACAACACTCAACGGTGAAGGCAAAATCTCTACTTGTGTTGATTACTTAAAATCTTTAGGTGTAACACACGTTCAGATCAACCCATTCTATGATTTCGGTTCTATCGACGAGACAGGCGATGACACACAGTACAACTGGGGTTATGACCCAATGAACTATGGTGTTCCAGAAGGTTCTTTCTCTTCTAACCCATACGATGGTAACGTTAGAATCAACGAATGCAAACAGATGATCCAGGCTCTCCACGATGCTGGCATCGGTGTTATCATGGACGTTGTTTTCAACCATACATACAAGCAGGATTCTTGCTTCACTGCAATCGTTCCTGACTACTACTACAGAATTAATGCTGACGGTACATTCTCTAACCAGTCAGGCTGTGGTAACGATACAGCTTCTGAGCGTTTCATGTACCGCAGATACATGATGGATATGCTCAAATACTGGGTAGATGAGTACCACGTTGACGGTTATCGTTTCGACCTTATGGGTATCCACGACGTTGAAACAATGAACTTAATCCGTGATATGCTCGACGGTATTGACGAGCGCATTATCATGTACGGTGAGGGTTGGTCAGGTAACACTACATTAGACCCTGAGTCATGCACAGGCGAGAAGGTTCTCCCATGTACACAGACTAACGCTGTATATACAAACGAGCGTATCGGTTTCTTCAACGACCAGATGCGTGACGCATTAAAGGGCGGCGTATTTGACGGCCCTACAGCTCCTGGCTTCCTTATGGGTTCATTCGTATTCTCACCTGGTATCTCTTACGGTGTAAGAGCTAACACAGAGGGTAACGGCTGTAACTGGAAGGCACTTTCTCCACAGCAGTGCGTAAACTACGCTTCCTGCCACGATAACAACACACTCTACGACAAGCTCGTTGGTTGTAACATCGGTTTATCTGCTGACTACAGAGAGCGTTACGATATCGCTATCAAGCAGAACAAATTAAGCTCAGCTATCACACTTTCTTCACAGGGTATCAACCTGCTCTTAGCTGGTGAAGAAATGGCTCGTTCAAAGGACGGCGACGAGAACTCATACAGCTCTTCTCCTGTTCTCAACCAGATTGACTGGAGCCTTCTCGAGACAAACGCTGACCTCGTATCATACTACAAGGGTATGATGGAAATCCGCAAAGTCTTCTCTCCAATGACAGCTACTACAAAAGACTCTGAAGATGACACATACAAGTATATGTTCCACACATCACTTGCTGGTTCTTCAAAGACTATTGCTTACACAGTAGAGAACACAACCCCTGGCGAGTGGAACAAGATTGCTGTTATGTTCAACGGTTCTAAGGGTACTGCTTCACAGAGCCTCAAGACAAACGTAGACAAGGGTCTCACAAAGGATACTGAGTGGGTAATTATCGCTAACGATCAGCAGGCTGGTATCAAGAAGATTGGCGAAGTTAAGGGCCTTTCATTCAAGATTCCTGCATTCTCAGCTATCATCGCTGTTGAAAAATCTACATACGAAGCATGCGCTCTCGAGTCAGAGTTCTCAACAGTTTCTATCAACCACGTTGATAACCGCACAGGCGAAATCTTCAAGACAAACACAATCATGGGTAAACCTGGTGAGGGTTACATCGCATCAGCTGACAAGGCTATTCCTCTCAAGTACGAAATCGATGCAGTTGAGGGCGACACAGTTGGTAAGTTCGCTGATACAGACACAGAAGTTAACTACATCTACAAGCACTTCGTTCCTGCTTCACTCACAGTTGAGAACGGTGACGTTAACATTGACGGTGATTTAAGCATTCACGATGCTACAGCTTTACAGTTCTATATCGCTAAGAAGTTAGAGCTCACAGACGCTCAGGTTGCTAGCGGTAACTACAACTATGACAACGAAACATCTATCTTAGACGTTACACTCTTACAGCAGTTCTTAGCTAAAATGGATGTTGCAGTTTACACACTTACTGTAAACTACCTTGACGAAAACGGCGACAGCTTCATTCCTTCATATACTAAGGAATATCGTCTTGGCGAAGAGTATGTAACAGAGCCTAAGGAAAGCGTATTCTACGAGCTCACAGGTGTTCCAGAAAACGCTACTGGTGTTATCACTGGCAACATCACAGTTACTTATGAGTACAAATATCTCGTTTCAGGCGTTAAAGTTCACGTTAAGCACGACGGCGACCTCACATGGGATCCATTCCTCTGGGCATGGGCTGATTCTCCTGACGGTGGTACATCAGTAAACATCTACGATGCATGGCCAGGCTTACAGATTAAAGAGTGCGACGAAGAGGGCTGGTACACAACAGAAATCGACGTACCTCCAGGATACACATACAACCTCATCATCAACAATGGTGGCGGTATCCAGACAACAGACTATGTTGGCTACAGTGCTCCAGAAGTTTGGATCGTTATTAATGACGAACAGGCTACTAAGACTGCACCTTGGATGACAGTTTACGCTGACAAAGAGTGCACACAGGAGCTTCCTTCAGCTAAATAATTAACTTAATAAAAAGAGCCTTCCTCGTTTTGAAGTGAACCCCAAAGTTTA
>JAUMXP010000021.1 GCA_030529125.1 Eubacteriales bacterium
AGGTTTAACTACATAGTTGCCAAATCTGTTTTTGAGTATATCGAGAGTATTGTCGAGTTGTTCCTGACGCAAAATATCCTCTTCGTTTATGAAAAGAGATGTCTGGTGAGATGCGTTTTCAGGCACAAAGTCGCTGACACTAACACCCAGACTTCGTATACTTTTATCGAAAACATAGTTGTTGCTGAATAGCTCAAGACACGCCTGCAGAACATCTTTGGTAAGGTTTGTTTTAGCGTC
Organism: Eubacteriales bacterium; assembly: GCA_030529125.1. Lineage (GTDB taxonomy): Bacteria > Bacillota > Clostridia > Oscillospirales > Acutalibacteraceae > Ruminococcoides. The sequence goes on from JAUMXP010000021.1 coordinate 241, forward strand.
GAGCTTTTTCTGGCGGGTTATAGTGAACAAGTCAGTGTTTCGTATATGTATGCTGACGTTTCCTGTGCGAAATCCCTGCTCGCGCATTCGCCTGCATACGCTGTCACACAACACCATAAAGATGATTTTAACATCTTCAAAATTTTCAAGATCGCGTATAGCGGTGGTCGAGTTGCCGATGGATTTAACAGCATGGGATTCGTATGACTTCATAACAGGGGAGAAGTCAAGCCCGTTTGAGAAGCTGTGCAATATATCAGCCCACTTGCCAAAGTTGTTCCTTAATAAATCAAGCGGAAATTGAGCCAGATCCCCGATTGTGTAAATCCCGAGCTTGTGCAGTTTTCTTTCTGTAGCGTTGCCGACATACAGCAAATCACTTGCTTTTAATTTCCACACAAGCTCTTTGTAGTTTTCTTTTGTTATAACAGTCACAGCGTCAGGTTTCTTGTAGTCGCTACCAAGCTTTGCGAAAATTTTGTTGAAGCTGACACCGATGCTGACTGTGATTCCAAGTTCGTTTTTTATCCTGTTTCTTATTTCTTCGGCAATATCTTTGCCATTGCCGTATATAAGTGCGCTTCCCGTAACATCAAGCCAAGCTTCGTCAAGACCAAAAGGCTCTATGTTGTCGGTGTAGTCGCTGTATATCTCTCTGCACAGCCTAGAAAACCTGATATATCGGTCGTAGTGAGCTTCTGCGGTGACAAGCTCAGGGCATTTCTGCTGTGCCTGCCATATAGGTTCACCGGTTTTTACGTTGAATTTTTTAGCGATTTCGTTTTTAGCTAGTATAATGCCGTGTCGTTTGTCTTTGTCACCACACACAGCTACAGGCTTATCGCGAAGCTGTGGGTTGTACAGGCATTCCACGCTTGCAAAAAATCCGTTACAATCGCTGTGTAATATAGTTCTCATATCGTACCCATCTGCCTACATCAGTAATTTAACTACCTATATTATAGAACAAACGTTCGAGAAAGTCAACATAAAAATAGCGGACCAGAAGTTTGATCCGCTAAATCTGAGTTGTTAAATTATGACAAAAATACCTTAGCGCTGTCAGCAAGCTTATCTGTGATAGCCTGTGCGTCAGTAGCGTCTTTACCTACAGCGGTGATGTACAGCTTGATTTTTGGCTCAGTACCTGATGGTCTGATGATACAAGCGTGCTCACCTTCGAGTGAGTAGGAGAGAACGTTAGACTTTGGAAGGTCGATAACTTTTTCTTCGCCTGTGATAAGGTCGATTTCCTTGCTTTCTTTGTAGTCAGCGATTTTAACTACCTTGTATGAAGCAAACTCTTTTGGTGCGTTTTCTCGAAGAGCGTTCATGATGTCTGCCATTTTCTGCATACCTGCAGCACCAGAGAAACCAAAGTTGAGAGTTGTGTTCTTGTAGTAGCCGTATTCTGCATACATCTCATCCATAACCATAGCGAGAGTTTTGCCCTGCTTTTTGTAGTAAGCAGCCATTTCGCAGATAAGCATAGAAGCAACAACTGCGTCTTTATCTCTTACGTAAGAGCCTGAGAGATAACCGTAGCTTTCTTCAAAGCCGAATACAAATCTTTCTTCTTCATTAACCTTTTCGAGATTTAAGATAACCTCGCCGATGTATTTGAAGCCTGTCAGCACGTCTTTGAGCTGAGCGTTGTACTTATTACAAATAGCGTTGATAAGCTTAGTAGTAACGATAGTCTTAACAATGATAGGGTCAACCGGAAGTGTGCCTGCTTCAGTGCGTGAGCGTAAAATAAACTCAGTGAGCATAGCACCTGTTTCGTTACCTGTCAAAAGTCTGTAGCTGCCGTCATAATCCTTTACAGCGATGCCGACTCTGTCAGCGTCAGGGTCAGTAGCAAGCAGAAGGTCAGGCTGTTCCTTCTCACAAAGCTCAAGACCTAATTTGAGCGCTTCTTTCATTTCAGGGTTAGGGGAAGGGCAAGTAGTGAAGTTACCGTCTGGTAATTCCTGTTCCTTAACGATAGAAACCTTTTCTACGCCAATATCAGCGAGCACCTTGCGAACTAATTTGTTACCTGTGCCGTTTAAAGGAGTGTAAACAACGCTTAAATCAGCATCTTTGCATACGTCTTTAGCAACCTGTCTTGATTTAACGTCATCAAGGTACTGCTCGTATACGCTGTTGTCAACATATTCGATGATACCGCTGTTTAACGCTTCATCAAAATCAGCAAGCTTAACACCGTCAAACATATCGATGTTCTGGATAGCATCGTACACAGCGCCTGCGGCAACATCAGTCATCTGACAGCCGTCTTCGCCATAAGCCTTGTAGCCGTTGTAAGCAGCAGGGTTGTGGCTTGCTGTAATCATAATACCAGCCTGACACTTGAAGTGTCTTACTAAGTAGCTAAGTACAGGAGTAGGCTGTAGCTCGCTTGTGATGTATACCTTGATACCGTTAGCAGCTAAAACTCTAGCAGCTTCAATCATGAATAAGTCAGCTTTGATTCTGCTGTCATGAGAGATAGCAACAGCTCCCTTGCCATATTTATTGAGTACATAGTCAGCAAGACCCTGAGTTGCCTGTCTGACAACGTAGATGTTCATTCTGTTAGTACCGGCACCGATGATACCTCGAAGGCCAGCAGTACCGAATTCAAGTGTACGATAAAATCTTTCGTAGATTTCTTCGTCGTTGCCGTTGATAGTTTTAAGTTCAGCTGATAAATCCTTATCATCAACAGCCTTTTCACACCAAAGTTCATATAAGTTATTGTGACTCATAATAATTTCCCACCTATAAAATAATACATAATATAATAAGAAAATAATAGAATTAATATATCATAAAAAATGGACCTAATCAACATTACAATTAATATTTATGAATATAGCATAATTTACGGCATAAAAAACATAACAAAAATGTTGATTATGTGAAATGTAGTAATATATGAATTGTTCATTTATAAGGAGGTAATTATAATGGAATATAAAGAAGAGTATGCACAGGTTAATCAGAATACAGAAACCGATGCAGAATACACACCACAGTTTGATGGTTTAGTTGACGAGGCTCCTGCTTATGAGAGCCCGGTTGTTGTTGCACAACCAGCTAAGAAGAAAAAGTTTCCTATCTACATTCCTATCATCATTGCTGCTGTTTTAGTTGTACTTTCAGTTGCTGCATTCTTTGTTATCAAGATGTTTGTACCAACACTCGAGGGTACATGGAAGTTAACAAACGAAGAGGGCTACGAGTTCTACTATACACTCGAATATGATGGTGACGATGGCAAATGTGATATGAGCCTCGGTACTGTTCATTTCCCTGGTACATTCACAACAAGCGAAAGCGAAGATGGCACACAGTCACTCAACTTAGATATCGCTGCTGGTTTTGTTTATGGTGATTATACATACGAGTTTATCGGCAACCCTATGTCTGATGACTACGCTCTCAAGTTAACTGATGCAAGCGGAACAGAGACTACACTCACAAGTGCTGAAACACCGCAAGACAGCGACTATGTAATGCCAGATGAAAACTTTGTACCTGACGAAAAGCTCACAGGTGAGTGGGAGTATTATTACCCAGAGTACGGTATGTCAATCAAGCTCTACTTAAACGAAGATGGTACAATGATCTATGACCAGTTCGGTATGCAGGAGCTCCACTGTGTTTATAATGTAAACGAAGACACAATCAACATTTCATTCTTTGAAACAGAGCTTATCGCACAGGAAGAAGGCTATTATTTCGATAATGATCAGCTGATCTTCTTAGGTCTTAACTGGACACGTGTTGATCCGGACGCTACAACTGACGAAGGCTGATAAATAAAACAAAGCAGGGTTTAAACCCTGCTTTGTTTATTGCTCTATTAATCGTAATAGTAAAATAATGTCACAAATATTTATATTCTCGTTTGTATCGATGTCGCATGCGTTTAAGAACACACTATCAAGTGGAGCGTTACCCAGAATATGCTTGAACATAATTGACTTATCTCTGCTGTTAATGTTTCCTTCGCCTGTGATGTCACCCTTGATAGTAAGCGTGAATTTATATGTCGTTTTATCGCTAACGAACGTAGCGGTTGTACCTGTTCCTATAGCACCGCTTGTAAGCTGTGTGTCTTTGTTATATTTATAAAGCTTAACATCAAATCCACTACAGCTTAGGTTCTTTTTGAACTGAGCTACAGTTGTCGCAGGTTTAATATCAGCTATGATTGAGTTTTCAAAATCAATCGTATATTTATTACTGCTGATAGCGTTTGTTGTTGCAGTATTATTCAGATTATTATTCTGTTGAGGAATATTAATTAACTCTGAAAAGTTAATATCCATAACAAAGGGCGTAGCGCCCAAATAAGTGAGAACAAATATCTTATCACCTAGTGAGAATAGCTGACTGATATTACTGTCAAACTTCAGTTGCTTTTCAAGCTTTTTAGTCGTGATGTTTAACGCGTAAACTGTGTCATAGCAGAATGTGATAGCATAGTTGTTACAAATTCCGCCTGACAGCTCAGTGAAATCGCTATTATAGCTTGCTATCTTGTCGATTTGTGATGAGTTGATTTTGTAGAAACCACCGTATTTATCAACAAAGATATTATCATCGATAAAGCGTATATGCGGTAGAGAGTAATCAGTGCTAATTACAGAAATTTGGTTGTTACTGATAGTGTAAACATATTTGTAGCTGGTAGCATAAACAACTCCGTCATAGTTAAGAGAGAGCGATGTTATCTGTGAGTTCGTATCATATGTATTAACAAGCTTACCTCTTGTAGAATATTGCTTTATCTTACCATTTCTGAGTGGTACATACACATAGCTATTGTCATACAAAATGAAGTCATCCATAGCGTTTGGATCATAAACAATGTTAAACGACTCAAATATGTCAAACTCAATGTGATACAAGAAGATTTCTTTCTGCATTGAGCTGTCTTTGTTGCAAACCATCACAAGTGTGTCATCGCATAAACTGAATGCGTCAACTGTGTTATCAAGAGTGAGAGAAATATTGTAGCTCTGCGGAAAAATCGCATCTATATATACAGTTTTATCGTTAGTTCCTACTAAATAAACCTGATCTTTATTTTTACATAACTTAACATTATCGCAAGTAGAATAAGTGCTGTATTTATAAGAAATGTATCCGCTTGCAGGTACTAAAGACAGTGTCACTGATGTGATAACCACAAGTAGGATACACATGATTTTTATATACAATTTTGTCATACCAACCCCCTTAGCAATATATACAGTACGCTATATAGCTTGTCTTATATAGGGGACATATTGTCGCAAAAAATAACGCTACCCAAAAAGGATAGCGTTAAGCTTGTTTAATGATTATTCCTGAGGCATTTCCCAGTTGTGCCATACGTTCTGGATATCATCGTTATCCTCGAACATATCGAGCATTTTCTGCATTTTTTCGCAGATAGCAGGATCATCAATAGCAGTGTATGTGTTAGGAACCTGCTCAACTTCAGCAGATGCAAACTCGTAGCCTTTAGCTGCAAGGTCATCTCTGATAGCGCCTAAATCTTCAGGCTCTGTGTAGATTGTGAAGATATCGTCATCAGCCTCAAAGTCAGCAGCGCCAGCCTCGAGTGAATCCTCCATAACTACGTCTTCGTCTTTATTTAACTCTTCGCGTTCAATGATGAGAACACCTTTTTTCTCGAACATAAAGCTAACGCAACCAGGTGTGCCCATATTTCCGCCGAATTTATCAAAGTAGTGTCTTACTTCGCCTGCAGTACGGTTTCTGTTATCAGTGAGAGCTTCTACGATAACAGCAACACCTGATGGGCCGTAGCCTTCGTATGTAACAGCTTCGTAGTTAGCACCGTCATTGCCTGCAGCTGCTTTCTTGATAATTCTGTCGATGTTTTCGTTTGGTACGTTTGCAGCCTTAGCTTTAGCGATACAATCCTTAAGCTTTGAGTTAACGTTAGGGTCAGCGCTACCGCCATCACGGATAGCAACCATCAGCTCTCTGCCAATCTTTGTGAATACCTTAGCTCTTGCTGCGTCGTTCTTACCTTTTTTCTGTTTAATGGTACTCCATTTATTATGTCCTGACATTAAAATCATCCCTTTTACAATTAATCACATGGATTATATCACATACTAATAATTAATGCAAATAATTATTACAGTTTTGTCACCTAACTATTGTTTAGAGCAGTGTGAAATGGTATAATCAATAGTTAGAAAATATTGAATTTTTATATATAGAAAGGGTTGATATTATGGTAATGTCTATGACAGGTTTCGGTAGATGCGAAACCGCTGTTAACGGTAGACAAATAACTGTTGAAATGAAAAGTGTTAACCACCGATATTTTGAGTTTAATTGTCGCACAACTAGAGGCTATAGCTTTTTAGAAGACAAACTCAAAAAGTACATTTCTCAGAAGATCTCTCGCGGTAAGATTGATATGTATGTATCTATTACTGAGAGCGAAGATTCTGAGGTCTCAGTTGCTATCAACAAACCGCTTGCGGCTGGTTACGTTAACGCTATACATACTTTAGCTAAAGAATATAACATTCCTGATGATTTGTCTGTTTCTGTTTTATCCAGATATTCTGACATTTTCCAGATTCATAAGGAAGAACAGGACGAAGAACAGATTTTCTCTGAGGTTAAGATTGTTTTAGATATTGCTTTAGAGAGCTTCTTGAATATGCGTGCTGCTGAGGGCGAGAAGTTAAAAGAAGACGTGCTCTCCAGAGTAGACACTATCATGTCTATTGTTTCTGATATTGAGAAGCGTTCTCCTATAACAGTAGAAGAATATAGACAAAAACTCACAAAGCGTATTTCAGACATGCTTGCATCATCTGATATTGATCAGCAGCGTATCTTAACAGAAGCGGCTATTTTTGCTGATAAAGTTGCTGTTGATGAGGAGACAGTTCGTCTGCGTAGTCATTTTGAGCAGATGAAAACCTTCTTTGAGTCTGGTGCTCCTATAGGCAGAAAGCTCGACTTCATTGTTCAGGAGATGAACCGAGAGGCAAACACAATCGGCTCAAAGGTTACTGACTCTGTGCTTGCGCATAAAGTTGTGGATATTAAATCTGAGATTGAAAAAATCCGTGAACAGATTCAGAATATCGAATAATAAGGAGAATAGCTGTGAAATTTATTAACATTGGTTTTGGTAATGTTGTATCAGCTGAGAAGGTCGTGTCTGTTGTTTCTCCTGATTCTGCACCGATTAAGCGTATTATCCAGACAGCTAAGGCTGACAGCTCGCTTATCGATGCTACATACGGCAGAAAGTGTAAAGCGGTTATCATCACTGACAGCGACCACATTATCCTCTCAGCGATAACACCAGAGACTATATCAGCAAGACTTGAAGAGGAGCTTAAAAATGGCTAAAGGACTTTTGATTGTATATACCGGTGCATCCGGTGTTGGTAAAGGCACCGTTATGAAACGCTTGCTTCAGGAAAACAGTAATCTTAGACTTTCTGTTTCTGCTACCACCAGAGCACCAAGACCGGGTGAAACAAACGGTATTGAGTATCACTTTGTTACTATCGATAAATTCAAAGAGATGATTGCTAACGATGAGTTACTCGAACACGCTGTTTATTGCGGTAATTACTACGGCACACCTGAGAAGTCAGTACGCGATATGATTGACAGCGGTCTTGATGTTATGCTTGAGATAGAAGTTGAAGGGTACAAACAGATCAAAAAGCAGTTTCCTGACTGCGTGACTATCTTTATGTTGCCACCTAGCGTTGAAGAACTTGAGAAACGCTTAAGCGGCAGAGGTACTGAAAAGCAGGATGTTGTTCAACAACGACTCAACCGTGCGGTTGAAGAGATGACATTTGCTAAGTACTTTGACTATCAGGTTACTAATGACGATGTTGAGAAAACAAAAGACGAGATTCTCAACATCATTGCAAATATTAAAAAAGAAAGAAATTAATTTTTTGGAGGAATTATTATGAAAAGAGCATCACTTGATGATATGTTAACAGGCAAGGAGAGCCGCTATGCACTTGTTATTGGTGTAGCTAAAAGAGCCAGAGAAATCGCACAGAACTTCAAAGACGAGAATGTTATCACAGATGAAAAGCCTGTTTTACTTGCTATCGAAGATTTCAAAAACCACAAATACAATATCTTAGAACCTGAAACAGACGAATGATGAGTATGCTTATCGCTCAGGTAGCTGTAGATAATACAGTCTACCATTTTGATAAGATATTTGATTATTTAGTTAAGCCTGAACATTGTGATCAGGTCAAAGTAGGTTGCAGGGTTTTAGTACCGTTTGGCAGAGGCAACAAGAAGCGTCAGGCTATGGTTATGGGGCTTATGACCGCACATGACGATTATGATGCTTCTAAACTGAAAGAAGTATCGTCTGTACTAGATGCTTCTCCTGTGATTAACGATGAGATGGTTGAGCTTGTGCATTTTATGAAAGCTCATTGTTTCTGTACTTATTATGATGCAGTCAGAGCTATGCTGCCTGCTGGTATCAACTACAAGATTACTACCGAGTATTCTGTAGTCAAGCCGATGGAGTTTGAACTCTTTGATCTGGATGATGAACGACGCAGGATTGTTCAGTTTCTGCTCAAAAAAGGCTCACCTGTCAAAAAAGAACTTCTGCTTGATACATTCGGCTATGATGATACATCAGTTCTTGACCAGATGTGTAATGATAATATTCTGAAGAGAAACGATTCGACCTTTAGGAGAACCGGCGACAAAAGTCAGAAGATGGTCAGAATCAACGAAGACGCTAGTACAGATAATATTAAGCTTACTGATAAGCAAAACAGCGTGCTAGAGCTGCTTACAACAGTAGGTAGCGTATGTGTCAAAGAGCTGTGCTACTACACTGGAGTAACTGCGTCTGTGGTTGATTCACTAGTCAAAAAAGGACTCGCTACATATTACGATGACGAAGTATTCAGAATACCTAAGTCAAACGTATCTCAAAAGCGAGATGTAACCCTGACTGACGAGCAAACCACTGCTTATGAATCGTTACTTAATGACTACAAACAGAACAAAGGCATTGTTTCTGTGCTATATGGTATTACAGGTTCAGGTAAGACTTCGGTATTTATGAAGCTGATTGATGACGTTGTAAAAGACAATAAAGGTGTCATTGTTATGGTGCCTGAGATTGCGCTGACTAGTCAGCTGATTTCTATATTTAAGTCTAATTTTAACGATAAAGTAGCGGTTTTCCACAGCGGACTGTCTCTTGGCGAGCGACTTGATGAGTACAAGCGTGTCAAAAACGGTATGGCATCTATTGCTATAGGTACACGTTCGGCTGTGTTTGCTCCGTTTGATAATCTCGGTTTGATTATTATGGACGAAGAACAGGAACATACCTACAAATCAGAAGGTAAGCCTCGTTTCCACGCAAGAGAACTGGCTAAATTCAGAGCTGTGCACAACAACGCTCTCTTAGTACTTGCTTCTGCTACTCCGAGTGTAGAGACTTTTTACAACGCAAAATGCGGTAAGTACCATATAGCGACATTGACTAACAGATACGGCACGTCTACATTGCCTGATATTTTAGTTGCTGATATGAACGAAGAAGTAAGCATGGGTAATACTACTCAGTTTTCAAGCTTGCTACTTGAAAATATCGAGGAAAATCTGAGATATAATAAACAAACCATACTGCTGCTCAATCGCAGAGGTCACAATACATTTGTGTCTTGTCGTAACTGCAGAGAAACCGTTGTCTGTCCTAATTGCTCTATATCCATGACATATCACAGCGCTAATAATCGACTGATGTGTCATTATTGCGGTTACTCAAAGAACTACGACGGTATTTGTCCTACCTGTAACGGACATTCGCTTCGTTTTGGTGGTACAGGTACTCAGCGTGTTGAAAATGAGCTTGCATCTATTTTCCCAGATGCTAGGATCTTGCGTATGGATACAGACGCTACTATGAGCAAATCATCGCATGAAAAGAAGCTATCTGAGTTTTCAAACGGTGACTACGATATACTAGTCGGTACCCAAATGGTTGCAAAAGGTCTTGATTTTCCTAATGTTACCTTAGTTGGTGTGCTCAGTGCTGACCAGATGCTCTACAGCGATGACTACCGCAGTTTTGAGAATGCGTTTTCTATGATCACTCAGGTTGTTGGTCGTAGCGGTAGAGGTAGCGAAAAAGGTAGAGCTATTATCCAGACTTATACCCCTGAGAACCCTATTATTGCTTTGGGCGCAAGTCAGAATTTTGAAGCGTTCTACGCTGATGAGATAAAAATCAGAAAAGCTATGCTGTATCCGCCGTTTGCACAACTATGCCTTGTGGGCTTTGTATGCGACAACAGTGTTAAAGTCAGTAAGGCGGCAGGTGCTTTTCTTAATTTACTTACTGAGTCGCTCAACCGCGAGTTTTCTGATATACCTATACGCATATTAGGCCCATCTGCATCTGCAGTACCTAAGGTAAATAATAAATATCGATATAAAATAATATTAAAATGCAGAAATGACTCTAAATTCAGAGCGATGCTTGCGTCTGTTCTGAGAGAATTTTCTAAGAAAAAAGAGTATCTCGATGTAACAGTATTTGCAGATATGCATCCGTTAGAGTTGTGATCTTTAAAATACAAGGAGTTTTATATATGGCACTAAGAAACATAGTGACAGAAGGCGACGATATTCTGCTCAAGAAATGTCGACCTGTTGAAAAATTTGATAAAAAGCTCTGGGACTTGCTTGACGATATGGCTGAGACTCTGTATGACTCAGGCGGTGTTGGTTTAGCAGGCCCTCAGGTTGGTGTGATGCGCAGAGTATGCGTTATCGATATCGGCGAGGGACTTATTGAGTTTATCAACCCACAGATTATTAAGACAGAAGGCAAGCATCAGGTTGTCGAGGGTTGTTTATCTTCTCCTGGTGAATACGGCATTGTCGAAAGACCTATCAAAGTCAAAGCTAAGGCTTTTGACAGAGATGGTAACGAGTTCGAAGTTGAGGGCGAAGAGCTGTTTGCACAAGCAATGTGTCATGAGTTTGACCACCTCGATGGTGTATTGTTTAAATCCAAGGTTATCAGAATGCTTAGTCCTGATGAGATTAAGACTGATGACGACGAAGAGTAAGGTGATATTATGAAAGTACTTTTTATGGGTACTCCTGATTTTGCTGTGGCGTGTTTAGAGGGGATTGTTGATGCAGGGCACGATGTCTGTGCTGTGTTCACACAGCCTGATAAACCACGTGGCAGAAAGATGGTTATGACTCCACCTGATGTTAAAGTGTATGCATTAGAGCATAATCTGACTGTATATCAGCCTGCAACCCTGAAAGACGGCAAAGCTTTTGAGATTATCAAAGAGTATGCTCCTGATGTAATCGTTGTCGCGGCTTACGGCAAAATTTTACCTAAAGAGATTATCGAATATCCTAAATACGGCTGTATTAATGTACACGGTTCTATTCTGCCTAAATATCGCGGTGCAGCACCTATACAGTGGTCTGTTATTAATGGCGACAAAGAAACAGGTATCACTACAATGCTGATGAATGAAGGCTTGGACACAGGTGATATTCTTCTAATTGAAAAGACAGAAATCACTATAGACGATACCGCAAGCTCTGTTTTTGACAAATTAGCAGACATTGGTGCAAGCTTAATTGTCAAAACTCTCAAGATGGCAGAGAATAATGAACTCAACCCAATCAAGCAGGATGACAGTATCTCCACATACGCACCGATGCTTGACAAAAATATCAGTAATATTGATTTTTCTAAAGATGCGCTTACAGTTCACAATCTTGTACGTGGTCTTTACGAATGGCCTATTGCACATACTTACTACAAAGGCAAGAAACTCAAGATTTTCAAAACAGCCTTGTCTGAAAAGGTGGGCAAAGTCGGCGAGGTAGTATCACTGTCACCGCTTACAGTTGCTTGTGGAGATAAATCTGTTGAAGTATTAGAGCTTCAGCTTGAGGGTAAAAAGAGAATGGATTATAAGTCTTTCCTTTTAGGACATCCTATAGTGTGCGGAAGTAATATATTGGAGGATTAATATTTTGGTATATACAATGTTTGACTACACATGGTTCATCTTTATGGTGCCATGTATGATATTATCGCTTTATTGCAGTGCAAAGGTGCACTCTACATTCAATAAATACTCACAAGTAAGAAATAGACGCGGATTAACAGGAGCTCAGGCTGCACAGAATGTTCTCTATTCTAATGGTGTAACAGGTGTTACTATCGAGAAGGTTGCTGGTAATCTGACAGATCATTTTGATCCTCGTACAAATACAATCAGACTATCCGAAAGCGTTTATGATAGCTCATCGGTAGCGGCTGTTGGTGTTGCTGCTCACGAGGCTGGCCACGCTGTACAGCACGCAACTAACTATGTTCCTAATAAAATCAGAAGCGCTGTAGTTCCTGCTGCTAAATTCGGTTCAAGTTTAAGCTGGATTTTGATTACAATCGGATTATTCTTACCGGTTCAGTACGATTTTGTGGTTATCGCTGGTATTGTACTCTTTTCTTTCTCTGTGATTTTCACATTAGTTACTTTGCCTGTTGAGTTCAACGCTTCTAAAAGAGCACTGCAAACTATCAAAGGTAGTAGCTTGCTTGATGAAGCAGAGTTCACAGGCGCTAAGAAAACTTTATCCGCTGCTGCTATGACCTATGTAGCTGCAGCTGCTACTTCGATAGCATCATTGTTGCGTTTATTATTGATTGTAAACAATAGAAGAAGATAATTAATTTTTAATTTGAGGTTGTTATGGCTGACGTCAGAAAAATTGCTTTTAATACTATATTCAGAGTACTCCACAAAGAGGCGTACTCTGCTTTGGCGTTGAACAGCGCAGTAAAAGAGAATAACCTCAATAAACTTGACACTTCGTTTTTAGCACATCTTGTGTACGGTGTGCTTGAACGAAAGCTGCTTTTAGACCACATTATTTCTCAGTATTCTAAAATCAAGCCTAAAAAGATTGAGAACAAGACGCTTATTATTTTGGAGCTTGGCATCTTTCAGCTTGCATTTATGGACAAAGTTCCGTCTAATGCTGCTGTTGACGAGTGCGTTAAACTGTCTAAAAAAGTCGGAGCGTATAAGTCCTCAGGCTTTATCAACGCAGTACTCAGAAATTTTGTGCGTAATGATTTTAAATACGATTTACCTGATGAGAATGACAAAATCAGATATTTATCTGTAAAGTATTCTTGTCCTGAGTTTCTGGTTGAAAAATGGATATCGCAGTATGGCGAAGATAACACAGTCTGTGTTTTAGAGGGACTAGCGCATAGACCACCGCTCACCATAAGAGTCAATACGCTGTTAACTACTAAAGAAGAACTTATAGATGAACTGACAAAAAATGGGGTAAAGGTAAGCGAAGTTGCTTTTCTACAGAATGCTCTTAATATCGAGGATACAGGTTCTATCGAGGAACTTGATGCGTTTATGAACGGTAAGTTCTATGTTCAGGACAGCTCTTCACAATTGTGTTGTGAGATGCTCGACGCTATGGAAGGTATGACTGTCTGCGATGTGTGCTCAGCTCCTGGTGGCAAGTCGCTATATTCTGCTATCAGAATGAATAATAAAGGGAAAGTGTATTCTTATGACCTTTATGAGCATAAAATCAATCTTATCAAAGAGTCTGCAAGCAGACTATCTATTGATATTATCAACGCAAAAGTCAGAGATGCGTTAGATAAAAATGAAAAGATTCCTGCGTGCGACAGGTTGCTTTGTGATGTGCCTTGTTCGGGTTTTGGTATTATACGCAGAAAGCCTGAAATTCGTTACAAAAAAGCAACAATTATTGACAATTTACCACAGTTGCAATACAGTGTATTATGTGCCAATGCGGACATGTTAGAGTGCGGTGGCATCTTAGTTTATTCTACTTGCACTCTATGTGATGAAGAAAATATCGATGTGGTTAATAAGTTTTTGAGTGAGCATCCTGATTTTAAGCCGGTAAAGCTCAGTTTGCCAGAGTCTTTTACTAGATTTATCGATGAGCCTGAGCATGTGCTGACACTTTTACCATATAAAAATATGACTGACGGCTTTTTTATAGCCAAGTTTCGAAAGGTAGGTTAATATGATAGATATTAAATCACTTTTCGATTATGAGATAGAAGAGCTGTTACTCAACAACGGTTTTCAGAAATTCAGAGCAAAGCAGGTTGTTTCTTGGCTTAAGAAGGGTGTTGAGTCATTTGACATGATGACTAATATCCCTAAGAATTTGATTGAGTTTCTAAACGATAATTGCTACATAAGTGTTGCAAAAATCGAGCGTAAGCTTGTATCAAAAATTGATGATACAGTAAAGTACCTATTTTCATTTGCTGACAACGAGTGTGTTGAGAGTGTTGTGATGAAGTATCACCACGGCTACTCTATATGCATATCTACTCAGGTTGGTTGTAAGATGGGGTGCACTTTCTGTGCAACCGGCAAAAGCGGTTATTCCCGCAATTTAACAGCTTCTGAGATGCTAGCTCAGATAGAGTCTGCGCAGAATGATCTTTCTGTCAGAATTTCTAACATTGTTTTGATGGGCATGGGTGAGCCGCTTGATAACTACGATAATGTAGTTAGATTTTTGAAGCTTGTATCAAGTGAGAATTCGCTCAACATAGGTATGCGACATATCACACTATCGACCTGTGGCATTGTTCCTAAGATTTACGAGCTTGCTGATCTTAAACTTCAGCTTACATTGTCTGTTTCGCTACATGCACCTGATGATGAAGTGAGAAGTTCTACTATGCCTATTAATAATGTATATAATATATCTGAACTTTTAAAAGCGTGCAGATATTATATTGATAAAACCAACAGACGCATTTCGTTTGAATATGCGCTGATTGATTCTGTAAATGACACAGCTGAGTGCGCAAATATGCTCGCTGATAAACTCAAGTCAATGCTGTGTCATGTCAATCTGATTCCTGTCAATAGTGTCAAAGGAACAGGTTATGTTAAAAGTAAAATCGAAAGACAGCAGTCTTTTGTTGATATTTTGTCTAAAAACGGCATTACTGCTACTATCCGCAGAACTCTGGGTAGTGACATAAATGCTTCTTGCGGACAATTAAAGAGAAATCATAAAGAAGGAGGAATATGACTTGGAA
>JAUMXP010000164.1 GCA_030529125.1 Eubacteriales bacterium
TGGCACAAGGGGTGTTTTTGCTGAGTGCATCACTAAGGGTCGTAAAGCCCTTAGTGCTTATAAGTACATTGTCTAAGAACTTCAATTTAGCATACCTCAGTTTATTATATGCCTGAAATTATGAAAATATCAGGAGTTATACAGATTCATAGCTTTGTCGATGTTGTTGTCGACAATATGTGAAACAGCATCAACAATATTATCTAGCAACGGGTCAAGCAGTTTTTTCTCGTCGTTAGAAAAATGTGAGAGTACCCATTTCTTGAGATCATAGTCAGGGTGTGGCTTTTTGCCTATGCCGACTTTGATGCGAGGAAAATCCTGACTACCGCTTAAGTAGATGATGTTCTGCATGCCTTTTTGACCGCCGTCAGAGCCTTTGCGTCTGATACGCATTTTACCGACATCGAGCGAAATGTCATCAAAAATCACGATAACATTCTGTGGTGGAATTTTGTAGAAACGCATAGCTTCTGTGACTGACTGACCCGAAAGGTTCATATAGGTCGATGGCTTTAGCAGTAAGCATCTGTGGCCGTTTATTGTGCAATCGCCGATAGTGCCTTTGAATTTGATTTTATTCATTTTGCAGTTTAGCCTTTCAGCCATATAGTCAAGCGAGATAAAGCCACAGTTGTGTCGGGTGTTTTCGTATTCGCGCCCTGGATTACCGAGTCCGACAATTATGTATTCAATCGGACCTGCGTTTACAGAGCTTTTTTTGAAATGTGAGAACATGGTTTTCTCCTAAAAATAAAGATAAAAAGAGGGTGCAGCAAGCACCCTCTAACAATTACAGGAACATAGGTGATACAGGCTTGTCTTCGTAAATTCTCTCGATAGCTTCAGCAAACAGTGGAGCAACAGAGAGGATAGTGAACTTATCAAGCATCTTATCATCACTGATAGGAACTGTATCGAGAAGGATACATTCTTTGATAGCGCTGTTCTTGATTCTTTCGATAGCAGGACCTGAAAGAACTGCGTGAGAAGCACAAGCGTAAACTTCAGTAGCGCCGCCTTTTTCTACGATAGCGTTAGCAGCGTTGCAGAGTGTACCTGCTGTATCAATCATATCGTCAACGAGGATAACCTTTTTGCCTTTTACTTCGCCGATGATGTTCATAACTTCAGAAACGTTAGCACGCTGTCTGCGCTTGTCAACAATAGCGATAGGGCAACCAATTTTAGCAGCAAAGTTACGAGCACGTGTAACTGAGCCAAGGTCAGGAGAAACAACAACGTATTCGTCTGTATGACCTGCGATTTTGTTTCTCATGTGCTCAGCGAGCATTGGAGCACCAACAAGGTGATCAACAGGGATGTTGAAGAAGCCCTGAATCTGAGCTGCGTGAAGGTCCATAGTAAGAAGTCTGTCAGCACCTGCTGCTGTGATAAGGTCAGCAACGAGTTTAGCTGAGATTGGATCTCTTGCTTTTGACTTTCTGTCCTGTCTAGCATAGCCGAAATATGGCATAACTGCTGTGATAGAAGAAGCAGAAGCTCTCTTCATAGCGTCGATCATAATGAGAAGTTCCATGAGGTTATCGTTTACAGGTGAGCATGTAGACTGTACGATAAAGCACTCGCTACCACGAACTGACTCGTGAAGTGAAACAGCAATTTCACCATCAGAGAAAGTAGCGCAGTCGCTCTTGCCAAGTGGCAGACCTAAACAGCCTGCGATACCCTGAGCAACTTCTACATTAGAGTTTAAAGTGAAAATTTTGATGTCCTTACCATGTGCATTCATTTGATTATTCCCCTTTTTGTTTGATGTGATGTATGTGAAAAAATTATTGATTAAGTAATTCTTATCTGCGACAGTAATGTCACGTTCGTTTGTCCTCGCATGAAATTTTGAAAGGCTAGGACACTCGGACGCTTATTTATAGCCTTTATTAATAGCAATTTGGTTTAATTCCTCTAACTGCTGTGGATCGTTAGCACCGAGTACGGTGTCAGGTGATGATGCTGTGAAAGCACCAACGGTTTTTCCGTTTTTAAGCAGGAGCTTGAGTGCATCAGGAAGGTAGTACTCAGCAGCAGCGTTGTCAGCTGTTATTGAGTCAAGTACAGAGAGCAGGTCTTCTGTATCAAACCAGTATCCGCCTGAGTTTACTTCCTTTATTTTGAGAATTTCTTCTGAAGCTTCTTTTTGCTCTACGATAGCTTTTAGAGAGCTGTCAGCGTTTCTGACAATTCTGCCGTAGCCTGTGGAATCCTCGAGCACTGCAGAAATAACAGTAGCAGAAGCGCCGGTTTTCTCATGCTGAGCAAAAGCATCAGCGATAGTGTCTTTATCCATAAAAGGTGCATCACCGCACAGGATAACAACGTCGCCTTTGTTTTTTTTCAAGAAGTCTTTAGCCATCATAACTGCGTGACCTGTGCCCAGACGCTCAGCCTGATATACAGTGTCAACATGATATGGAAGAGTAGCGACGTATTCTTCGATACATTCTTTTTTGTAACCTTTGACTACACAGATGTTTTCAACACCTGCGGCTCTTACAGAGTCGATAACCCACTGGAGCATCGGTCTACCGAGCACTTCGCTCATTGGCTTTGGTTTGTTACTTTTCATACGTTTTCCTTCGCCTCCGGCGAGGATAACAGCACATCTTGCCATATCGCACCTCCGCATAATAACAGATATTAATATTATCGCATATATTTGTAAAATTTCAAGGCTAATTTGCAAAATCAGATGAAATTAAACATTTTTCACAATATCACCAAAAAAACTTCCTAACTTTTATAAGATTTTTTTAGATTATCTATAGAATTTTATAACATCTTTTGTTATAATACCGATAGGCATGTTTAGGTCATAATAAAAAGTGTGATTTTTCAGCATTTTATATGGCGGCCTATTAACAATATTTTTAGGAGGTTGATTCCAATGAGTCACAAGTTTGTTTACCTCTTCAAAGAGGGCGACGCTACTATGAGAGAGCTTCTCGGCGGTAAAGGTGCTAACCTTGCTGAGATGACAAAACTCGGTCTTCCTGTACCACAGGGCTTCACAGTTTCTACTGAGGCTTGCACACAGTACTACGAAGATGGCAGAAAGATCAACGAAGATATCAAGGCAGAGATCATGGAAAACATCATTAAGATGGAAGAGATCACTGGCAAGAAGTTCGGCGACAAAGAAAATCCACTCCTCGTATCAGTTCGTTCAGGTGCTAGAGCATCTATGCCTGGTATGATGGATACTATCCTTAACCTTGGTCTTAACGAAGAAGTTGTTGAGACAATGGCTACTATGTCAGGTAACCCACGTTGGGCTTACGACTGCTACAGAAGATTCATCCAGATGTATTCTGACGTAGTTATGGAAGTTGGTAAGAAGTACTTTGAGCAGCTTATCGACGAAATGAAAGAAGCTAAGGGCGTTACACAGGACGTAGACCTTACAGCTGAAGATCTTAAGACACTTGCTGAGCAGTTCAAGGCTGAGTACAAGAATAAGATCGGTAAAGACTTCCCAACAGATCCAAAAGAACAGCTCATGGGCGCTGTAGAAGCTGTATTCCGTTCATGGGATAACCCAAGAGCTAACGTTTACCGTCGTGACAACGATATCCCTTATTCATGGGGTACTGCTGTTAACGTACAGATGATGGCATTCGGTAACATGGGTGACGATTGCGGTACAGGTGTTGCATTTACACGTGACCC
>JAUMXP010000165.1 GCA_030529125.1 Eubacteriales bacterium
CGATACTAGTCGCCACACTTGCTCTTACTTCTGAATCCTCTGGCATTTCTCACATCTTCGGCTATACAGTACAGCCTGTTATGTCACCTTCTATGGAGGGTGGTTCCGAAGAGTTCGACGGTGGCGACATTGATGAAGGCGATGTTATCATCGGCAACATTACTGACCCTGATGTTGTAGAGACCTATAAGGTTGGCGACATTGTTACATATTATGGAATCCTAAGTGGCTATGAGGATCAGGGCGAACAGCTCATTTGCCATAGAATTGTAGACGTACAGGAACGCGATGGTCAGCTTGTTTATCAGACACAGGGTGACAACAGAAAGGTTTCTCAGGTTCCTGACCAGGATGATATATCTGAATATATCACTGAGAGGGATATAGTTGCTGTTTACTATACTGACGATTATGACGGATTCACTATTCCGTTTATGGGTTCAATTTATAGCTATATCAGTACACAAGAAGGTTTCTTTGTGTGCATATTATTACCAATGATTCTCTTCTTCCTTTATGTACTCATCAGAGTTATCATCAATGTTGTTGAGTACAAAAAGTCTAAAGAAGACGAAAATAAAAAACAAATTTCAAACGAAGATTACGAAAAATTCCAGGAGTATCTTGCTCAACAGGAAAAGGATAAATCTTCAGATGAAAATTCTGACAGCGAGGCTCAGCCTGAGCAGTCAGAGGAAAAGTCCGATGATGAAGCTAAAGCTAAGTCTGAGGACACTAACGCTGAAACAGAGTAATATTTAGTTTCAGCCACATAAATTTGGAAATAATCAGTAACGACTTTTCTGATTATCAGAGAAGTTTCGTTGTGTTATTTTATAGATTGCGAAAACGATAAAGGAGCTTGTATTATGGATACTATCTTCAAATTTTTATTTGACTTTTTAGGTCAGTTCTTTGGCTCTATATGGGATGCCATCGTAGGAGTAGGTAAGGGTATACTCGGCATGTTTGACTTCCCTGAGTATGTCAAGATTATTGAAAGCTACACAACTACTTTAGGTGGTTTAGCGTGGGTTATTGCTATTATTGCAATCATCCTTTTAATAGCTGTACTTGCAGTACTTGTATTCTTTATCGTTATGGGTATTAAGAAGTTCATACGCTTCAAGAAGAAGGTTAAGAATACTAACGATCTCGTTGACGAGGTTAACGCTCTCACTAAAGAAGTTATGCGTCTTAACCTTGAGAAAGATAAGATCCTCTCTATGAAAGTTTCACAGATTGGTCTTAATCCTAACGAAATTTCTGAGCTTACAGGCGAAGAAATGGAAGCTCTCAATAATGGTGAAGAAGAAGTCAAGGGCGGTCGTTTCAACAAACTCCTCGCTATCGACCAGGAGTGGGCAGATTATCAGCCACCTCAGTACGACTGGGATGTTACTCTTCCTGAATTCTGCGAAAGATTCAGAAACTTCGCTTGCTCACGTCTTAAGCTCTTCTATGATATCAAGATTTTACGCTGCTTTATCGCAGGTTTCGCTTCAACCCGTCTGATTATCTTACAGGGTATTTCCGGTACCGGTAAAACTTCTCTTCCATACGCATTTGGTAAGTTTGTTCAGAACCCTGCAGTTATCGCATCAGTACAGCCTTCATGGCGTGACCGTACAGAGCTTTTCGGTTACTTCAACGAATTTACTAAGAAGTATAACGAAACAGAACTATTACGTGCACTTTATGAAGCATCATATAATGAAAACGTTTACGTTGTTATCCTCGACGAAATGAACATCGCTCGTGTCGAGTACTACTTCGCTGAGATGCTTTCTATTCTTGAAATGCCAGCTCACGACGAGTGGATTATTGAGCTCGTATCAGCTCCATGGCCTGATGACCCTGCTCACTTTGATCAAGGTAAAATCACTGTACCTGACAACATCTGGTATGTCGGTACAGCTAACAACGACGACTCTACATTTGCTATCACAGATAAGGTTTACGACCGTGCTCTGCCTATTGATATTAATACTAAGGGTAAGCCATTCGAGGCACCGGATACAGAACCTATCTTTATCAACTATAAACACCTTACAAAGCTCCTTGCTGACGCTGTTGAGGCTAACCCAATTTCTGAAGAAAACCTTAAGAAGATTGAAATTCTTGACGACTACGTAATCGAGCACTTCCGTGTTGCTTTCGGTAACCGTGTTATGAAGCAGATGAAAGACTTCGTTCCTGCTTACGTTGGTTGCGGTGGTACTGAAGTTGACGGTATCGACTACTGCCTCGCTAAGAAGGTATTCAGAAAGTTCGAAGCACTTAACATTTCTTATATTCGTGATGAGATCGACGGTCTTGTACAGCAGCTCGATCAGCTCTTCGGTAAAGAGAACATGAACGAATGTAAAGAATATGTACGTATGCTTCAGAAGATGATGTAATTTTTGATTATTAACTTTACTTAAAGGATGGTGAGTCCCCATGTTAGATTATAGTAGATACTATCGCGCGTATGCTGAAATGCAGCAGACACTCGACGGGGATTTTACAAAAGAATATTTGACTGGGGCTCTCAAAGACAGCGATACCGGCAAGGATATCCTCGCTGGTAACGCTTACAACCGTGTCATTGATATGGAATGGGTAGAGAAGATAGAAGAAACTCTACCATATATGGATAAAGCCATCCGCGAAGAGCGTAGATTTATCGAAACATACGAAGAAGTTGACCGTGTTGACAAAGTTAAGCAGGTTACCAAAGAAGCTGTTCGTCACCTCACTCAGCACACAAGCCTTATTCAAGCTGTTGACAGAGATGGTTCAGTTTCTCCATCTAAGCTTCTTAACACTCACCGTGAAGATAGCTACGCTACATACGAAAACAGATTTTTATATACACTTATTTTTAAAACTATTTCTTTCGTTGAAGCACGTTTCCGTGCATTGAAAGAAGCTCCTAATGATTCTTACACAAGTGTTGAGATGAAGCGTTACGCAAACCTCAATAACCAGATGTTCGCGTTTAACCTCACATACGCGTCTGAATCTCATGATCGTGATAAGGTCGATAAGGAAGAGGACGTAAGTAACCTTACTGACTACGAGCGTATCACTCGTATTCGTATGATGCTTGATGACTTTGTAAACACAAACCTCATCCAGGCTCTCAAAGGTTGTATCCAGGTACGTTCTCCAATCAATAAAACTAACTGTATCAAAAAGAACCCTAACTTCTCTAAATGTAACGAGTTATGGTCTTTCATAGAAGCTTATCGTAAAACAGGTTATGTTGTTGAGTCTAACGAGTTCTCAGGTGAAATGGACACTGACACTCAGCGTGAACTTTACGATGTAATGGCATTCCAGCACTTTGTTATGACCATTTCTACTAACAAAGCGCTCAAAGATAAGCTCCACGCTGAATATGTAGCTGAAAACGAGCGTCGTGCAGCTGAAGCTAATAAACCTCAAGATGAACAGGCTAAATGGCTTGAAGAGCAGATTTACGAAGCTAGACGTGAAGAAATGGCGATAAGGCTCAAGGAAGTTCGTGAGCGTGATATGCTTATCGCACAGCTTACAACAGAACTTGATCAGGAAAAAGAGAAAGTTAAACAGCGTGATCTCAAAATCAAAGAGTTACAGACTCTCATTAAAGTCAGGGAGAAAGAGCTCGAAGAAACTAAAGAAGAACTTAGAGCTGCACAGCAG
>JAUMXP010000166.1:0-2324 GCA_030529125.1 Eubacteriales bacterium
TTATTGGTTGTAAAATCAAAAATATTATAGCTATTTATAGTAATAATCACGTATCTTACGCATTTTTCTATTGTTATATCTTTGGTTGATTTAAGGTGTTCGATTGCGGTTCTGACCTGTTGTTCGGATAAGTTTAAATCTTCTGCAATTTTATTTCTGCTGATAATAACCTGACCACGTTTTATTGTTCTTCCCCGATAATTCATATCAGTGTAGTTTGCTTTCAAAAGCAAATGCATATATACCCTAAACGTGTTTTGATCCTTGTACCAGTGCCAATTTGCTATGCTTCTGCCTACTTTTACATAGCCATAATCATACATATTATCATCCTTTCAAAAAGTACCTTTCACCTATCCCGCAAAAAATGAAAAAAGTTGCATAAAACTATGCAACTATTCATAAAAAACATTTTGAATTTTTTGTAAAGCTATCAACGGGTGTTATGATTTTTCGTTGACTATGAAAATCTGTGATGATATACTGAAAAAGTAAAAGAATATATCAAATACATCTGACACAATTAATGGTGATTATATGAAGAAACTACTTACGATTATTTTAGTTCTTATGCTTTGTCTAAGCATTTGCGCGTGCGACTCTGACGACAGCGATAATGACTCTACTGCTGATGTTAAGACTCAAGCAAAGGTAGATATAGTAGATATTGATGCTTTGCTATCTGACCTTGAAACTACAGGTGATGCACAGCAGAATATCTCAAAAGGCACTACTATGTTTGTAAAGGTGGTAGAGATACTAGACGATACTGTCACTGTATCTCACGTCTTTACTGAATACACATCTAAGGTCTACATGGATAAAAAGCCTGAGATAAACGAATACCTCGCTATATACGGCGAAGTAGCTAATGTAGGTACAAACGAGAATAATAATAACTTCTACACGTTCAAAAACTGTACTGCTGACGACATCACTAAGATGGACGACTATGTAAAAAGCAAAGTAAGCGCTGAAGACAGAACAAAGCTGATAGAAGACAGTAAATATGATTTTCTATACGAATACGTTGCAAGTAGAGATGAAGTGTTCAGACTAGGCGGTGATGAAATAGTAGACTGTATCATCGGTGAGTGGCAGACGCTGAACAACTCTACAAACAAGTGCAAGTTCAACGACGACTACACTGTATCCTACGGCGCTATATACTGGTACGGTGAGTACGAGGACAGAACAGGCAACTACTCTGTCACAGGCGACAAGCTGTCTACATTTTACGCTTACCCTGAGGACTACAGCGTGTACAAGCTAAGCGACAACGAATTTATCTATGACAAAGAAATATACGTAAGATAATAACATACATCAACTTATAAACAGCTAAAACATGCCTCCCTTAAGTATAGGGAGGCTTTCTTATGTTAGCTTTATGCCTCCCTTGCCTAAAGGGAGGTGCCGAGCGTTAACGAGGCGGAGGGATTGTTCGCGCAGTGCGCTATGTAGAAATGCATCATTAATTTTAAAACGGTACTTTGCAATCCCTCAGTCAGCTTCGCTGACAGCTCCCTTTAGGCAAGGGAGCCTTACTTTATGTTCAGCTTTAGCGTAGCATAAGATAGGATATCGCTCTTCATTTTTGAATAGAAAAAGCACTCGTGTACTTACGAGTGCTTGTTTTATTTAGAATATCTTTGTTGTCCACTTAGTGCAGTCCCAGACCTCATCTACTACGTCTAGATAAAATTCCGGTTCGTGACAAATCAGCAGAATAGAGCCTTTGTATTCTAACAGTGCTCGTTTGAGCTCGTCTTTAGCGTCTACATCAAGGTGGTTTGTAGGTTCGTCAAGAAGCAGGATGTTAGTCTCTTTGTTAATGAGCTTGCACAGTCTGACCTTAGCTTGCTCGCCACCGGAGAGTACTCGCACCTGACTTTCGATATGCTTGGTTGTGAGTCCGCATTTAGCTAGTGCCGCACGAATCTCAAACTGATTATATGACGGAAAATCCTGCCACAGCTCCTCGATACAGGTGGTTGTGTTGTCCTGTGAGCTCTCCTGCTCAAAATAGCCTATAGCTAAATTATCGCCCTGCTCTACCCTACCTTCAAGCGGATTTATAATACCTAAGATGCTCTTGAGTAAGGTAGTCTTGCCGATACCGTTGGCACCGACTAGCGCTATCTTCTGTCCACGCTCCATACTTAGGTTGAGCGGTTTAGACAGTGGCTCGTCGTAGCCGATGACTAGGTCTTTGGTTTCAAATATGAACTTCGACGGTGTGCGACCGAGTTTGAAGTTGAACTCTGGCTTTGGCTTCTCCTGGGCTAGCTCGATGACGTCCTTTTTATCAAGTAATTTCTGTC
>JAUMXP010000166.1:2334-3652 GCA_030529125.1 Eubacteriales bacterium
CGCCATATTTCGCGTAGAAACACGCGCTTTGTTACGTGCGACAAAATCCTTGAGCTCGGATATTTCCTGTTGCTGGCGCTTGTAGGCGGCTTCTAGCTGGGCTTTCTTCATAGCGTGCACTTCTTCAAAGTGGTGATAGTCGCCAACGTAACGATTAAGCTCCTGATTCTCCATGTGATAGATTATGTTGATAACCTCGTTTAAAAACGGAATATCGTGAGAAATCAGAACAAAAGCGTTCTCGTAATCTATCAGATAGCGCTTGAGCCAGACGATGTGTTCTTCGTCAAGATAGTTAGTAGGCTCGTCAAGGAGCAGAATATCAGGCTTCTCGAGCAATAGCTTTGCAAGCAAGACCTTTGTTCTCTGACCGCCTGACAGCTCGGTGACATCTCTGTCAAGACCGAAGTCAATAAGTCCGAGTGCTCGCGCAACTTCCTCTACCTTTGCATCAATGACATAGAAGTCGTGCAATGTGAGTGTGTCCTGAATTGTGCCGAGTTCATCGAGCATCTCAGTCATCTCATCTTCAGACGCAGTGCCGAGATTATCGCAGATTTCGTTCATCTTCTTTTCAAGGTCAAAAAGGTACGAAAAAGCTGACTTGAGCACGTCCTCGATAGTCATGCCCTGAGTAAGCACTGTGTGCTGATCAAGGTAGCCTACTCTGACGTTTTTGCTCCATTCGACCTTGCCCTCGTCAGGCATCAGCTTGCCTGTGACAATATTCATGAAGGTGGATTTGCCCTCACCGTTAGCGCCAATCAGACCGATGTGCTCACCTTTTAAAAGTCTGAAAGATACATCAGAAAAAATCGCTCTGTCCCCAAAACCATGGGTCAGGTGTTCAACGTTTAGAATACTCATATATTGCTCCAAAAAATCAGTTAGAATAATAGAAAAAATAATTTCTTCAGCATTATATCACAAAAATTTATATTCTTCAATGATATATCGCTCACGCGATATGATATGCGGCTTATGCCGAATGGGAAGGCGGGGTGACTCTGCTACGCATAGTCCATCCTTGAGGCATAGCCTCTGCAGACTTCGAGTCTAAAAACAGTCCACTGGACTGTTTTCTTTACGCCTCTCACCCTCTCAGGGTTCGAACCCCACACCCTGAGGAAATAAAAAATCAGGTGTACCACAAGGTACACCTGATTTTTGGCTGGGAAGGCGGGGTTCGAACCCACGAGATGACGGAGTCAAAGTCCGTTGCCTTACCGCTTGGCTACTTCCCAACAACATGAATAAGTATACCATATTTTAGTTTTATGTCAATATCAGTGGCTCAAAAATAATGCTTTATTAAATT
>JAUMXP010000167.1 GCA_030529125.1 Eubacteriales bacterium
CATCAAAGTCCATAGCATCGCTTGTCTTCAATCGCTCCTGATACATCTGATACGCATCAGCAACCATATTAAGACGGCTGTTGTAGACTTCAGAATTCTTGAGGTCATCTGGTGTCTGCATCTTATCCTTAGCTCTGGAGATTTCGTTGAGTACTGTACGATGTGGCAGTATCTTCTCGTCAATCTGAAGCTTCTTCAACACATCTTTCATCAATCTCTTTGAATCGTCAGTATCATATACTGTAAAATGGCTTGTATAGCCGATTCTGTCGCCATATCTACGCAGGATACGAGCGCAGGTAGAGTGGAAAGTTGAAGCCCAGATGTCCTCAGCGCCATAGTCCACGACACCTGCGATTCGCTCTTTGAGCTCGCCTGCAGCTTTATTAGTAAAAGTGATAGCTAGTATCTGCCATGGCTGGCACAAACCCATCTTCAGAATGTATGCAATACGGTTTACAAGCACAGTGGTCTTGCCAGAGCCTGCACCCGCAAGAATAAGCAAAGGTCCCTCAGTATGAAAAACCGCCTTTTGTTGCATATCGTTCATTCTAGAAAACTGACTTCTTATTTCATCAACATTAATTGCATCATTAAACATAGCATTTCCTCTTTGAGTTATTTACGAAATATTGTACCACAAAAAAACAGATGTCACAATATGTGGCACCTGCATTTATAAAATATTTATTATTCGAAAAAAGAATTATACGTATCTTTTATCTCTTTTGCATTGTCAGCGATTATCATAGAAACGTAGTTGCCATCACGCTCGACAGAGCAATCACTAAGCAGTTTAGCGTATTCATCGTCGTAGGTCTGAGCAATATCGAGCTGTGAATGATAAAAGCTATTTAAAGAAGAATAAACAGCCTGGGCTGACTCTTCGTCACACGCTTTGACAAATACAATGTGCAGATCGTTATTATCTGACGATACTTCAGCTGCAAAGGTGCTGACATCTGAGCTTTCTATCATATAGCGGGTCTCAAGCTCCTTTACATCGCTCAAAACCTCAGCGTTTTCAATATTACAGCTTGTGTTGATGTCTTTAAGTATCTCAGACAGTTCCTTGCTGGGTTCAGCCTCACAGCCTATCAAGCACAAAGCAACAAGAATCAATAAGAGGGTTAGCGAGAATATACGTTTCATAAAAATCTCCAAGTATAAAAACAGCAGACACTGCAGTGCCTGCTGATAAATCACAGTTTATTATTTTGCACTATTGTACAGGTCAGCTAAAGTATCAACATCAGGTGAAATAATCATAACGACGTTACAGCCGTCTTCGATAATCTTAGCGTTCTCAACAACAGCGTACTGGTCAGGAGCATAGTTCTGAGTTTCCTGCGCTTCACGGTCGATACGATTCTGTGCAAGAGTAGCTACTTCCTTAGCGTATGCTTCGTCGTTAGCTTCAATTAGCCATACTTCGTCAGAACGAAGACCATCGCTACAGTTCGCGATAATAGCCTGCTTACACTTAGAAGTGTCAACACCATATAAATTGAGCATGCTGTTGTCATCGAGCAAGATCATCTCAGGTAAATATGATGTGTAGCTGTCATAAATAGCCTGCATATCTGTAGCTGATTCTACAGCTGTGTCTGTATCATTATTGTCAGCAGGTGCCTCATCAGAAGAACAAGCTACTAATGTAAAAATAGATAAAACTAAAATAAGTAAAACAAGAAATCTTTTCATAATATAAGTCCTTTACATAAAAATCAGTAACCGATGTATGCTTTCAATACCATAGTCCATGCTCTGGCACCAGCATCAGTGAGATGTACAAAGCTATCTGAACAATAGTCAGTAGCTAAAGCGTTGTTGGAATCTTTCATAAACGGTGCAATATCGAAGAAAGCACAGCCGTTATCAGATGCAAACTGCTTTAACTTCTCGTTGTACTGGTCGATGTTTAGGTTGTTAAGATCGCCAACCTCGCCACCGTACCATACAGGAGTCATAGACTGAATACAGATAACAATATCAGGATTTTTCTCTCTGATATTAGCAACAAACTTTTCCCAGTATTCGATAGTGCCATCTAAACCGAATCTAGCTATATCGTTCATACCAAGCATGATGAACACTTTCTTGACACCTGATTTAGCCAAAGCATCTTCAGGAGTTGTGTCCTGTCCCTGATAATAAACCTGCATAGCACCGTCTACAGCATTACCTACACCGTAGCTACCGGATACTAAAAACAGCGCATCGCCAAACTCGCCTGATGACTCAGCATAGTATGAGAGCTTGAGCGAAATAGAATCGCCGATAAAAGCAGCGTCGTTAAAGTATGTAGATGCTCCGTCAAAGCTCTTTGGTGGAGCTAATACAGCATCGCCGCCATATTCGTTAGTGGTTAAAGCCTGCTCAGGGATAAGGTCAGCGGTATACACAAGTGTAGAACAATCGACAAAGCAAGTGCGCTTCATGCCAAAGTACTCAGCGTATACTTCTGTAGTACCAGGGCCCACAGCTGTGACAACACCGTTTTCTACAGTAGCAACTGATGTGTCATCGCTACCCCAGGTAATCTCTTCAGCAGATACTTCGCCGTCATAAAGCACTTTAGTATCTCTAGGTGTAGTGAATATAACTTCGTTCATCTTAAGAGTGAAGCTCTCAGGAAGCGGAACATCGTCTGAACCACAGCCTGTAAGAACAGTAAGACCGCTAAACATGAGAGTTAATATAATCAAAAAACAAATAAGCTTTTTAGTCAAACCAATCAAATCCTTATAATTTATCTGTAATTTGATATTATATATGCTTTTTCTACACAAATCAAGTTTTTATGCAAAGTCGTAAATAACAGAATAATAAAATGCTATTAAGCAAAAATCAACAATAATAAACACCACATCAATATGTGGAACAAATAATGGCATAAAATAGAAATAACCCTTGACTAAGCTCACACTCAATCAAGGGTTATTTCTGGTGATTCTTGTTATCTAGCATCTTTTTAACCTCTCTTTCTTAGCGTTAAGACGACTTTTTAAAACTGAAACACATTTCACTTCATCATTTTTCTTCTCATAAGTTGAGATAACCTTTGTGTTTTGTGATTTCTATTATAAACAATCGTCTTTTCTGAAATTATCTCTTAAAGCTACTTACATTAAATTTTATACTTTAAATTTTACTTAAAATTATACTTTTTATAAATACTTTTGTTTCTTAATTTCGGTTTTTGACCTACTTAATTTAATAATTACTATTAAGCTTTAAGATATAAAATCAGTTTAGGAATTAATCATTTCATTGGACTCATCCTTTCTGTCTATAATATATCATAGGTATTGGGTGATTGCAAGATGGTATTTTGTACAATATTACTATATACTCTTTGTTAATTTCATAGATTATATGAACATTACACTAAAACTTTTCAACATAGTATTGACTTGAGTAAAAAAATCTAATATTATATAAAGTAGAGCGGCAATAACCGCTCTTTTTTTCTGAATAAAATCAAAAAATTTCTTGACATTTGAACTTTTTGGGATATAATAAATAGTACGCATTGCGGAATTGTGTAAGGGTAGCACAGCAGACTCTGACTCTGTATGTCTGGGTTCGAATCCTAGTTCCGCAGCCAT
>JAUMXP010000168.1 GCA_030529125.1 Eubacteriales bacterium
CCGTTTTTGTTTGTGTATGATTGGTATTTGTACTTCTTAGGTAGCTGTTCAATACAAGCTTTCTTGAATTTCTCGTATTCATCTCTGAGCATAGCTATATCAATGTCGTCATCCCAAGGAATAAAACCCTTGTGTCTAACAGCACCGAGCATAGTGCCACCAGAGAGGAAATAAGTGATGTTGTTATCTTTGCAGATGTGGTCAACAATATTTAAAAGCTCAAGCTCCATTTCGCGGATGTAGCCTAGTTTACCGCTATATATACTGTTTGTTTTATCAGCGATGATGTCATATTCATTAGGTAACAGTCCTGATAATGCGTACAGTAATCTTTCTTTATTGCTACACAGTGGTGCATAGCCGATAGATGTGAGCTTGCCGGTATCAAGAACACGATAGCTCTTGTTCTTTGCTTCATCACTGTTTGTGTAGTCTAGCTTAACACCATAAGTGCACAAAGTCTCATAGATAAAAGACTTGAGCTCATATACTGACAAAGCCTCGCCTGATGCGTTGTAGATATTGCCATGCTGTCCATTAGTTAGCACAGTGAATACAGCACTTATAGCATCGCTCATGCTTATAGCAGAAATAATGTCAAAAGCATCAGCGCTATCTATAGCTACACGTTTAGTATCAATAATGTTGTTAACAATTTTAGTTAAATTAAGTGCGTTGTAAGTACTGTCTTCAGCAAGGAAGTTATCAAAGCGGATTTCTTTAACAGTAATTTTAGATGCAAAAGAAGTAAGTATTGCTTCAGCTTGTGCAAGAACACTATCTGCTGTGACTTTTGATAACTCCATTTCTGACAATGCCTGAACATCCTCGCGCTTAGTATATGGCGGCACAATAAAGAGTGCCAGAAACTGTGCGTCATCAGTTTTTGTAGCGTAGTCGAGCGCTTTAGATAAATCAGTAAGAGTGTCTGCATCATTAGCTCTTGTATCCAGACAGTACAAAAAGCACTGCTTTTTAACAGTGCTTGAAAGAGCATCAGCGTTATCACACTGATACACGGTATATCCATATTCAGTTTTGCTGTTGAGATTAGAGAACGTACTTGTGAGATGGTCGCATAAAATATGGGAACCGATAACATTAATCACAGTACCATTTTCAGGGAGAATGTTCTGTGATTTGATGTGTTCACAAGCCATCAATATCTCGTTTTTTGTATATTCACTGAGCATAATATACCTCTGAGTATAAACGAAAATTCTATATTAGAATTATTTCTTAACCTTATCTGCCTCGTATGCTTCGTATGCTTTGTCAACATCGCCATCATATAAGAGCGCACCTTTTTTCATATATAGAGCACGTGAGCACAGTTCTTTAACGCCTGCCTGATTGTGGCTGACATAAAGTACGGTTACGCCACTTTTGATGATTTCTGCGATTTTAGCTTTACATTTTTTCTTGAAAGAAGCGTCACCAACAGAGAGTGCCTCGTCGACAACAAGAATGTCAGGCTCGATGTTGATGTTGATAGCAAATCCAAGACGTAATCTCATACCACTTGAGTAGGTTCTTACTGGTTGGTCAATGTAGTCGCCAAGCTGAGCAAACTCAATGATGTTGTCTTCAATTTGACGGATGTAAGCGTCATTCAGACCGAGGATATATCCTTTTAGGTAGATGTTTTCTCTGCCTGTCATTTCCATAGAGAAACCTGCAGTAAGCTCAAGCAAAGCAGCAACCTTGCCATGAACTTCAATTTCGCCCTCATCAGGAAAGGCAACGCCTGTAATCATCTTGAGGATAGTAGATTTACCGGCACCATTGTCACCGATGATACCGATAGATTCGCCTTTGCTGATTTCAAAGCTAACATTCTTCAGTGCTTTATTCTTTTTAGCGTTTTTTGGTTTTTTAAACAGCGCTTTGAATCTTTCCTGATTGTTCTTGTACAGGATGTATTCTTTGCTGACATTTTTAAAAGAAATAATAGTTTCTGACATCTTATTCTCCTTACAGTACATCAGGAAGTGTTTTTCTAAGTCTGTTGTAGTTGTAGATACCAAGAGCGAATACAACGACAAATTCTACTAAGAAGATGATGAGCTCAAGCGGGTAATCGTAGAACATTCTGTCATACAGGAATGCGTTTCTGTATCCGTTTGCAAAGAAGTTAATAGGATTTACAAGCATAGCGTATTTGAGGAAAGGACCGAATGTAGGGATAGATGCAAGATCGTAGCTGTTGTAGATAATACCTGATAACCAGAACACACCAGTCATAATTGATACAATCATATTCTCAAAGTCAGCCGAGAAAGCGCTCATCGGAGCGGTTGACCATGATAACGCTACAAAGAATATGAACATCAGTGGACAGTACAGTAAGAACTGTAGGTTATATAAACTAACACCGTGTACAATCGCTACGTAAATGTACATAATTGCCGCAAGGAAAAGATGTACATACAGTCTTGCTACAGATGTGTATGTCATGATTGTAGAAACAGGGAAGCTGACTTTTGTTACAAACTGTCTGTTGAGTCTGATGGATTTAGCGCCCTGCGTGATTCCGTCAGATATAAAGAACCATGGAATAAAGCCAACGAGCATGAAGATGAATCTGTCAAAATGCATTTCATTTGCAGTTCCTTCAAAAATTACGACTTCACCGCCTCCGCGAATACCGACAGAGAAAGCAAACCAGTATACAAAGAGGGTGAACGCAGGTTTGATAACAGCCCAGAAAGGACCGATAACCGCACCTTTATATGTC
The DNA here is from genome assembly GCA_030529125.1 of Eubacteriales bacterium. Classification (GTDB taxonomy): domain Bacteria; phylum Bacillota; class Clostridia; order Oscillospirales; family Acutalibacteraceae; genus Ruminococcoides. Next base: position 2,738 of record JAUMXP010000168.1, read on the forward strand.
TTTAAAAGCTCGTTTTTAGCGAGCAGAAGAATCTGCTTACCGCGACCTTTATGTTCCTTGAAAATTTGGAACAAATCAATTACCTCCCCAAGTGGTGTCAGAGTATACTAACTCATACTAACCCACTATACTAATATAGATAATATCATTATATATTATTTTTCGAATTTGTCAATTTTTTCGACACGTTTTCAGGTATATGGCTATGTTTACGATAAGTATTGACAAAAGCTATAAAAAACGCAAAAAAGGGCACAGGGAAAACCCTGTGCCCAAAATGTTATAGGTTGATGTTTACTTTAAGTATGCACTTGCGTCAACCATAGATTTGCTTGATGTTCTGAATGCCTGATATGCAGCACCTACGGCTAAGTTAGCTGACTGATTTGCATTACTGCCGATATTGATAACAAAATCAGTGTATTGGCTATCAAGAGTGAAAGCATAAGCGTTAGAACCATCAATTTGACCGATAGAAGTCATCTGTTCGCCTGGCCATACTGTACCGCCTGAACCATTCCAATAGTGAATGTATACACTACCCCAGTTGCCGTCATCGATAACGATGATTGTGCGTGGGTTTGAGTAGTCAAACTGACCAGGTGTTGGTGGATCGATTGGATCGTCGTTGCCGCCACCGTTGTATTTTGACCAGCTCTTTGAGCTCATTGAGTAGATGAATCCATCACCCTGAACCTCTAAGTCATCTGACTGACCGCCGTTAGCGTTGAAGATGATTCTGTTGTACTTAGCGTCAACTTCAATCTTGTAGATGTTGCCTGATACATGATCCATCTTAACACCAGGCCATGTGAGTGGCTGATCGCCCTGATCTTCCCAGTAGTAAGCATTTGCATC
>JAUMXP010000169.1 GCA_030529125.1 Eubacteriales bacterium
TGCTCTGGGATAACGTGCTCGCCAGCTTCGTTGACGTGGTCGCCACGGAGACAGTCAGCTTCTGTACCATCTGGTGTGAAGCCATAGCAGCCGTTACCATAGTAGTAGTACCACTCACCACCACATGTCTGCTTGCCTGAGAATTCAGCAACAGAGATGAGGTCAGGGTCGATTACGAAGATCATGTTGTCGAAGCTCTCTGTACCGTCTGGGTAGTTTGGAGATTCGCCTGGATCATAATATTCGCAAGGAATGTTGATTGACTGAGCAGCACAGAAGTAGATTTCCTGTGTGCTGTCCATACCACCGTCAACAGCGTTGTTCCAGATGATTGTTGTAGCAGCCTGTGGAACATCAGCATAGAAAACGTATGGGTCGTTCTCGTCAGCGCCTGATGGGAGGTAACCTACCCATGCTGGAGGATCAGCTACACCTGAATCCCACCAGTAGATACCAGCAGTGTTTGTAGCAACGCCGCCGCTCTTCATAGGGATGAACCATGTGTTAGCGTATTCGCCAGCGTGACCGAGTGGTTTGCCTTCGTCGTCAACTGAATCGTCGTCGCCGATGTCACCGTTCTTGCCGTTAGGCATAAGGAAATAGTATCTGTTTGTTGCAACTTCTTCGCCCATGAGGAGCTCGTGCTCTGCAACAGCTTCGTCAACTGTCATGATGTCAGGATCTGACCAGCCGTATGCTGAAGCAACAACTGCACAAGAAGCAACTAACATTACTGCAAGTAAAATGCTAATAATTCTTTTCATTTCGAAAATCCTCCTAATAATTTGGTACATATATTATATCACACCAAATTACAATATACAAGTATATGATTTACACAAAAACAACATTATTATTTTATGGAATATAACAATTTTTAAGAAAGGTGATTTTTGTAGCTGTTATCGAAGTTGAAATCTGTTTATAAAAATTGCCGAAAGTTTTTCTTTATACTTGCTAATTACTTGTAAATTATGTAGTTTTGTGATACTATAGTTAACTGATATATACTAAAAACAACAGAACAGGTGATACACTTGGCATTTGAACAGGATAAAATCAGAAATTTCAGCATAATTGCTCATATTGACCACGGTAAGAGCACACTCGCTGACAGAATATTGGAACACACCCAGAGTGTCGCGGTGCGTGATATGGAAGACCAGCTGTTAGATGATATGGAGCTCGAGCGCGAGCGTGGTATTACAATCAAAGCGCATGCTGTAACACTCGAATACAAGGCGCAAGATGGCGAAGTTTATCAGTTTAACCTTATAGACACACCGGGTCACGTAGACTTTAACTATGAGGTTTCCCGCTCACTTGCTGCGTGTGAGGGTGCTGTGCTTGTAGTTGATGCATCGCAGGGCATTGAAGCACAGACACTTGCGAACACATACTTAGCGGTTGACTCAGGACTTGAAATCGTCCCTGTTATCAACAAAATCGACTTACCGTCTGCTGACCCTGAGCGTGTAATCAACGAGATTGAAGATATAATCGGCATTCCTGCGCAGGATGCGCCACAGGTTAGTGCAAAAGCAGGTCTGAATATTGAAGCAGTGCTTGAAAAAATTGTTACTGATGTTCCTGCGCCTGTTGGCGACAAGGACGCACCGCTCAAGGCGATGATTTTTGACTCGTATTACGACTCATATAAGGGCGTAATTATATATGTAAGAGTAAAAGAAGGTCAGATTCATAAAGGCGATGAATTTAAACTTATGGCAACAGGTTCTGTTTTTAATGTTGTTGAATGTGGCCACATGCGCGCGACTTCACTAGAAGAGAAAGAAGGCTTATACGCAGGTGAAGTTGGCTATATCACAGCTTCTATCAAGAGCTTGCAGGATGCACAGGTTGGCGATACAGTTACTTTAACTTCTAACCCTGCTGATATGCCACTGCCGGGCTATAGAGAAGTTCAGTCTATGGTTTTCTGCGGTGTTTACCCTGCAGATGGTGCACGCTACGGAGATTTAAGAGATGCGCTCGATAAATTGAAATTAAACGATGCTTCTCTGTCCTTTGAGCCTGAAACCTCGGTTGCTTTGGGATTTGGTTTCAGATGCGGTTTCCTGGGATTGCTACACATGGAGATTATTCAGGAACGTCTTGAGCGTGAGTACAATCTTGACCTTATTACAACTGCTCCGTCAGTTAACTATAAGATTACCCGTACATCAGGCGAAACAGAGATGATTTCTAACCCGACAAACTACCCTGACCCAGCGCTCATTGCTTGCGCACAAGAGCCTGTTACAGACGCTCACATATATGCACCTAGCGAATATGTAGGCAATATTATGGAGCTTTGTCAGGACAGACGCGGTACTTTTATTGGTATGGACTATATCGACTCAGAACGAGTAGATATTCACTATGAACTGCCGCTTGCTGAGATTATCTACGACTTTTTTGATACACTTAAATCACGCACACGTGGTTATGCGTCGTTTGACTATGAGATGAAAGAGTACAGAGAGTCAAAGCTCGTTAAGCTCGATATAATGCTCAACGGCGATACTGTTGATGCGCTGTCGTTCATCATCCATGCAGATAAAGCATACTCAAGAGCTCGTAAAATGGCTGAGAAGCTCAAGGATAATATTCCTAGACAGCTCTTTGAAGTGCCGATTCAGGCATGTATCGGCGGAAAAATCATTGCTCGTGAAACAGTCAAAGCAATGCGCAAAGACGTACTTGCTAAATGTTACGGCGGTGACATCACCAGAAAGAAAAAGCTGCTCGAAAAACAGAAAGAAGGTAAAAAGCGTATGCGCTCACTGGGTACAGTCGAAGTGCCACAGGAAGCGTTTATGGCTGTGCTTAAGCTTGACACAGACTAAACGCAAACCGCTTATTGATAATACACAAATACTGGTATTGTTTTTTGTGCACATAGTCAACAAACAGAGGGAAAATGCTCTGCATAGTTTCGAAGTTTAATCTTTTAAGTCGAAAAATTTATAAAAAGTATACAACCGACAGGTAGGTTTTTTCTACTTGTCGGTTTTTCTTTTTGCCTTGAATAAAATGGTTAATAGGAGTATAATATAGGTAATAATTTTTAGGAGGTAAAACCAATGAAAAAATTACTTTGCGTTGTTGTTGCAATCGCTATGTTACTTTCTAACTTAGCTATCGTTGCATCAGCAGCCGAAACAACTTACACAGTTGCTGGTGATTTCCTTACACCTGCATGGACTCCAGCAGAAAACGAAATGACACAGGGCACATACGAGTATGATGGCGCAGCTTATGACTATGCTCTCACAGCTGAAGTTGCTGCTGCAGGCACATACAATTTCAAGGTTACTAACGGTACTTGGGATGTTGCTTATCCTGCTGCTAACTTCACATTCGTAACAACAGATGCTGGTGAAGTAACAATCTACTTCGATTCAGCTACACAGGCAATCGCTGTTGCAGGCGACATCATCGACAACTCAGAATTTGTTGTTGAGTCAGTTACAGCAGTTGGTAACGGTGACGGCACTTGGTTAAACAATGTTAACTGGGACCCAGCAGCTGAAGTAAACGACCTCACAGAGATCGAACCTGGCGTATGGCAGATCGTTTATGAGAAC
>JAUMXP010000022.1:0-12093 GCA_030529125.1 Eubacteriales bacterium
CTATTGAGAGCGAAAACGGAAAGTATTGTTATGTGCCACTTACATACAAGGTGACACTTGGTGAGATTGTTGATTTACTGGAGGGATTTAAGGCTCAGCCTGAAACACTGCTTATTTCATCAATCCCTGATAATAGCTTTGCAAAAAAACTGTATAGTCTTTATCTGTCATATTTGCCGACAGATAAATTTAAATTTGGGCTTAAGATGAACTGTGATGACAGAGGTTCTTTCACTGAACTGATAAAGACTGTTGATTGTGGTCAGTTCTCGGTTAACATTTCAAAACCTGGAATAACAAAAGGTCAGCACTGGCATAATTCAAAGTGGGAGTTCTTTATAGTTGTTGCAGGTAGAGCTTTGATTGAAGAGCGTAATATCTATACTGATGAGAAAGTTTCTTTCGAAGTAAGTGGCGATAAGATAGAGGCTATCCATATGGTTCCGGGTTGGACACATAATATCATCAACTTATCTGATACAGAGAACCTGGTTACTGTTATGTGGGCGAATGAACAATTTGACCCTAACCATCCTGATACATTCTTTGACCCTGTATAAAAAATAAAACCGATTCAAGTTTCCTTGAATCGGTTTTTTGTTTGTTAATTATTTACTGTGTATACATCTTGAAGGTTTCGGCGCTGAATGTCTTGGTTCGTTTATCCTGTGTGAGTTCGAACTCTTCGCTTGAAATCTCAGGGAAGACAAATTTAAGTGATAAAATATTGTCGTCCTTGATTAGCGGATTAGGTACCGTGAAGTTAAGACCTTCGTTTTTGAGTGATTTGGTTATACGCTGTGAGTAAATCGGCTTTTCGTTAGCGTAGATAATTACCTGTGTGTATTTATCAACAGAGCCTACACCCATGAAAACGTGAATATCTTCAGCGTCATCAGGAATGCTGGAGATAGGAATAACCATCTCAGACTGAGGACCGGCAAGATATGTTTTCCAGCCGTCTGTAGAAGAGAAGCCTTCTGTACAATACATATTGGCTGTGGCATCCATCGCAAATGTCAGCGAAGTGCCGAGCTTGTATTTGCTTACTGATGTTGACGAATAGTAGTTGTCTACAAGAAGCATTTTTTCGGCATCAGCAGCACTTGATTCAGTGCTATAATGCTCGATTCTTGTGTTTGAGTTATCGCCTGTATTGTAGTAGTAATCACGTGTGCGCTCGGTTTTTTCATCCATATCAAAGATTGAAACGCCTGTACCATATGTTGAGTAATTTTTGGTAACAGTTGATGCAAGAGTAGGGGCAAGGTCGAACAGTGAAACCGGTGCATCGCTCTTCTCAAAGCCTTCTGTTACACCCTTTTCTTTAATCAGCATAAGAGGGTTCTGGTGCAGATCTTTGTTGCCTGAGCTTGCTGTAATAATAATAGTAGCGTTCTCGTAAGCGCCGCTTTGCTTAAGGTCTTCGATCATAGAGAATAGACAGTTGAAACTGCCATAAATCTGGTCGTTGAGGCTAGAGCCGTTGATACTTTTGATTGTGCTACGTGTCAGTACATAAGGTTTACTTGCACCGTTTAAGTTATATACTCGTAGAGATTTTTTGTAATCATCTGTGTAGGTGAAGCCCTGTGATCTGACGTAGTCAGAGTAGAACTGAGCATCATTCACAGAATATGCGTTTTTAGATTTGTACGTAGAGATGGTGTCGAGATCCATCCATAAGTACTCTTTAAGGTAATGAGGTGCGTAGGTGTATGCTGCGTATTTGTACATAGTACCTGCCATAGTTGTATACGCACCTGATGTATCCATATAGTCAACTATGTTGTCTAAATCTTCAGTAGCATCAACACCGACGTATGCGGTTTTAGCAAAAATACGGGTGTCAACACCTTTGTCATGAAGCAGTTTATATACTGAGTTGTTCCAGCTGGAGTCAATATATTCAGAGTACTGCTTGTCTTTAGTGTATGCTTCACCGGTGAGTGCTGATGGAAGTGCAACAGCGGTATCTGAGCCTGTTGCCAAAGTATTGCTGTATTCGGTGAAACCGCTCAGACGTTCTTTGTAGTCAGGGAAGTCTTTTTTAACTTTATCAAAGTACTCGTCATCGAAAGAGTCAAGTAAGAAAACAATAGTGTTTTCGTCTTCACTGAGCTCGTAGATACCGTCTCTGGTTACCTCATAGGTGATTTTGTGGAGGTTGTTGCTATTCTGCAGTAAAGTAGCACCAAGGATGATAGCTTGCACAACTACCAGCAAAAGTGAAGAGAAAATAAGAATTTTCCTCCACTGCTCGCGGAATACCATCCAGAAAGCAAACGGCATCGCAATACACGCAGCCCAGACGGCTGAGTTGATAGCGCCATAGGTTGTGTAGTCTTTCCACGCGATTTCACTACCGTCGAGTACGCTCGAGCCGTAATCGGTGTTTAAGAAGTTACCTTGCAAAAACAGTCCCAGAGCTATAGCGAACACTAGACAACAAAGACCAGTGTGAATTACCTTCTTCGGTAATGAGGTTATAAGTAGCATCAGTGCAAAAACGACTACCGAGGAAACAAGCGCTACAATAAGCGTAGACTGAAAGTCAAACCATAAAACATCTTTGTTTTCTATATAGAGTTTAAGTGGTGCATACAGCACAAAAGTAAATACAAAAAATAAACTTACGCAGGCACCGAGTAGCAGCCTGTGTTTCAGAGTTTCTTTATTGTTTTCCATTTCTTTTTCCTTATTACTAAACATTGAGTTTTTCTAATACCTATATATAATACTAAAAAAGTAAAAAATAGTCAATAATAGTCGCACAAACTTCACAAGATGTTGTGGTGTTTACTTGTACTGTGCCACTATATTTGACTTTTAGTTTCTATTGGGGTAAAATCATTATGTATAATTATTCCTATTTTTATTAAAACGGAGGTGACAGTAATGGAATTCCAGGCTTTTCTTGATATAGCTGTAGTAGCCTTGAGATTTTTGCTGCCTGTGTATGCGGTGGTTATCATTTATCAGTGCTTTGCATCTATGCGACGCCACAGAAGACCGGAGAAACCTCTTGTCACTTTGCAAACAGATAACAATATGCAAATACCGGTGCTTTTCTGGGAGAACTCGATAGGCAGAAGCAAAGGTAGTGATATATGCATTGCTGACCCTGCAGTATCTAGGGATCATTGTGTGTTGCTCAGACGACAGGAAGGCTGGCTTATCTCGGACATTGGCTCCAAAGGTGGTACTTATGTCAACGGGAAGAGAATCAAAGATAGAACTCAGGTTCTGATTGATGATGAAATAAGCATTGGCTCTACTACGCTGACTCTAAAACGCGGTGACGAATATCAGGAGAAGATAAAGCCGTCATGGTTTTTCTCTAAAGCATCAAAGAAAGGTAGTCTGCAACCATACAAGCTGATGCTGTTAGTATCATTTTTCCATCTGTTTATGACGGTGGAAGCTTGCTTCACTAATTTTGTACAGGACTTTGAACCATTCATTATTTTTATTTGTCTTGAGCTTTTGTTGTGGGGATTTTTCCTAGTATCAACTGTTGTGCTCAATCGAATAAACTTTGAATTGGAGGCACTGGCATCGTTTCTGACGGGTATAGGTGTTATACTTCTTGTCAGACAGGAGATGCGCTCTGCGTATGTTCAGCTTATTGCGGCAGCGATAGGTATGGTGCTGTTCTGCTTATTGGTTAAGTTTATCGAAAACCCTGACCGAGTTAATTCATGGCGTATGGTTATTATGATTGCGTCGCTTGGCTTATTATTGATTAACCTTGTTTTTGGTAGAGTTCAGTATGGTGCAGCCAACTGGATTAACATAGGTGGAATCTCAGTACAGCCGTCAGAATTTGTAAAGATAGCTTATATCTTTGTTGGCGCGGCTGCTCTGGATAAATTGCAGACAAAACGAAACTTTATTGAATTTATCGTATTCTCAGCTATGTGTGTAGGCGCACTTGCGATTATGAGCGACTTTGGTACAGCTCTGATATTCTTTGCAACCTTCTTACTCATAGCATTTATGCGTTCAGGCGATTTCAAGACTATTATGCTTGCATTGGCAGCTCTTGTGTTTGCAGGCGTAATTGTTCTTAATTTCATGCCGTATGTATTGGATAGATTCGCAGCATGGGGACATGTGTGGGAGTATACAGATACATTAAGCTATCAGCAGGCTCATGTTCTTACCTATATAGCATCAGGCGGTTTGTGTGGTGTAGGTGTAGGTAATGGCTACCTAAAATATATAGGTGCGTCTGAGAGTGACTTGGTGTTTGGTCTGGTTAGTGAGGAAATGGGAGTTATCGTTGCGTTTGCGATAGCATTCGCTATTGTTGCACTTGCGTTTTATGCTCGTGCTATCACTACACGTAGTCGCAGTTCCTTCTACTCGATTTCTGCGTGCTGTGCTGCAGGCTTGATGGTTATTCAGGCTTCACTCAATATCTTAGGTGCTACGGATATTCTGCCACTTACAGGTGTAACTTTACCATTTATCAGCGCAGGTGGTTCATCGATGATTTCTTGTTGGGGATTGCTAGCGTTTATTAAAGCAGCAGATGAGAGAACCTACGCTGCAAAAAGACTGAAGAAACATAAAGAAGTATAATAGTGTATATTTCATTTATTTGCTCTAGAGAGGAGATGAACGCATGAAGAGAATTATGAGTAGAAGTATGATAGTGCTCATAGTTACGCTTGCTTTTGTAGCGGGCCTTTGTCTGCTTGCGTTTCGAGTGGTAACTGAGAACGAAGAATGGGCACAAAAACCGTTTAATAGCCACATTTCTGACAGCAACGGACTTGCTCAGGCTGGAGATATTCTTGACAGAAACGGTACAGTGCTCGCTCATACTGACTCAGATGGTGATCGTATATATCATGATGATGAGGCAACCAGAAAAGCACTTTTGCATGTAGTTGGTGATAACTCATACAACATATCTACTGCAGTGCAGAGCATGTACAGAAGTGAGCTGTCAGGATATTCGTTTGCTCTTGGTCTTGGATTGCCGGATTCACTAAAATCGAAAAACGATATTACGCTTACAGTTGATGCAGATGCGTGCAAAGCAGCGTATGAAGCGTTCAACGGCAAAAAAGGTGCTTGTGTGGTTTATAACTACAAGACAGGCGAGGTGCTGTGTAGAGTCAGCACACCTACCTATGACCCTCAGAATCCGCCTGAGATTACTGAAGATAACATAGAAAAATATGATGGTGTTTATCTTGATAACGTTATGTCATCATCATACACACCGGGTTCTATTTTCAAGATAATTACAGCCGCTGCGGCTATTGATAATATCCCTGATATTTATGAGCAAACTTTTGAGTGTACAGGCGCATATGATATAGACGGCTTGAAAATCACTTGCGAAAGCGCTCACGGAAACATTGACTTTGAGACTGCTTTCTCGCATTCATGTAACGTAGCCTTTGCTATAATGGCTGTAGAAGTCGGCGAAGAAAAGATGACAGAAACAGCAACAGCTATGGGCTTTAATCAGGATTTTGAAGTCAGTGGCACAACACTAGCAAAAAGCGTGTACAGCCTTGAAAATGCGCTGGGTGATAACCAGCTTGCATGGTCAGGTATAGGTCAGTTTGAAGACCTTGCAAACCCGATGCACATGGCTATGATGTGCGGTGCTATCGCTAATGATGGCGTTCCTGTTATTCCGTATGTGTTAAACTCCGACACTTCGTTCTTGCAGGATATCGGCGTGACATCAGCAAGCGAAGGGGAACGAATGCTCAGCGAAAAAACAGCGAAGAAGGTTCAGGACCTTATGCGTGCTACTGCTGATTATTACTATAATGTAAGAGGCATTACCATGGGAGGACTCAACTTCTGTGCTAAAACCGGTACTGCCGAAGTCGGAGATCACAAAGAACCTAACGCTTGGTTTATAGGCTATACTGAAGACGAGAAGCATCCGTATGCTTTTGCGGTTGTAGTAGAAGAAGGCGGATATGGTATTTCTGCTGCAACACCTGTTGCACAAGCGGCGATTGCAGCCCTTACTAATAAATAATAGTAAAATAAAAAAGACCTGATGAAAATCAGGTCTTTTTGTTTTGTAAGTTTTAGTTTTTCTTCCATGCTTGAGGAATAAATACAAGCAATAGAGGATAAAGTTCCAGTCGTCCTGCAATCATATTGAAGCAGAAAACAATCTTTGCAAAAATAGAAAACTGCGAATAGTTACCTGCACTGCCAACCATAGAGAAACCAGGACCTGTGTTGTTGATTGTAGCAAGCACGCTGGTAAAGTTAGTTGTAAAGTCAAACCCATCGAATGAGATTAATACAGTGGTTATTATTATCAGAAAAACATATATAGTAAGGTATACACTTACAGAACGTGTTGTTTCATGAGATACTTTTTTGCCATCAGCCTTAACTGTGTACACATTACGCGGATGAACAATAAGCAAAAATTCCTTTTTTATTTCTTTGCAAAGTATGATAATACGGGAAACCTTGAAGCCGCCACCGGTTGAGCCTGCACAAGCACCTATACAGGTTAATATTAAGATTAACGCAATAGAGAAGGCCGGCCATGGGTTTGTATCTGTAATGGCATAACCGGTGCTGGAGAGGATAGAAGTAACGTAGAAGAAACTCTGGTGTATAGCTTCTTTGAATGTATCATAGTAGCTGAGCAGGTTTACTGCTATAGCGATGGTTGAAGCTGCCACAATGCCAAGATATAGCCAAAGTTCTTCGGATTTTAAAATCTGCTTGAATTTTCTAGTTAGAATCAGGATGTAAATATAGAAATTCACACCGAACAGCATCATAAACACAGCTACCACAGTCTGTGCGTATGTATCGAAATGTCCCATCGAGTCGTTGTAGATGGAGAAACCACCTGTACCTGCTGTAGAGAATGAGGCTGTGAGTGAATCAAATATATTCATACCACCGCACAACAGGAGTACAAACTCGATAGCGGTCAAGCCAATATATATGCCGTATAAAAGTGCGGCATAGGTTCTAAGCTTCGGCAAGCTTTTTCCTACTGCCGGGCCTGTAGATTCAGCTTTCATTAAGTTTATAGACTGGTTACCGCCCAGTTTAGGGATAATAGCCAGCAAGAAGACAACAACTCCCATACCACCTAAAAAGTGGCTGAAAGAACGCCAAAACAACATACATTTGTCAAGTGCTTCAATATTAACTAGAATCGTTGCACCTGTTGTAGTAAAGCCGGATATAGTTTCAAAAAAAGCATCTACAAAGCTTGGGATTGATTTTGAAAAGTAAAATGGAAGTGAACCGGCTAATGAAAGTACAATCCAGCTCAGAGCAGTTGAAGCAAATCCGTCTTTTAGCTGCATGGTTGGATTTTTAGGCTTCCTGATAACAAACAGTAAACCAAAAACCATGAGAGCAAGTCCTATAAGAAGAAAGTATATATAACTTGATTCATTGTATATAAGACCTACTATTGTAGACAGCTGCATACAAAAGCCTTCAATAAGCAAAACCCAACCGAGGATATAGCTGATAAGTCGTATGTTCATTTGATCACCTCAGGATGTCTTCGAGATCAGATAGTCCTTTATGTTTGGTAACAACTATAACTGTATCTCCTATTTCTATGGTATCAGAACCTTTAGGTATGATCATCTTACCCTGACGGTTTATGCACGCAATCTGAACATTGGCTTTTATGTCAAGAGCAGATAACGCGATACCTGTTACAAGGCTGTCCTTCCTGACGCGGAACTCAAGAGCTTCAGCTTTTCCGTTAGCTATAGGATGAACGGTTTCAAATTCGCTATCACGCGAATTGTGCATCGCTCTGACATATCTCATTATATGTTCACCTGCAATACGTTTAGGGTTGAACATAGTATCAAGTGGTAGGTTGTCAAAGACACTACTGATTTTGAGATTGCCAATTTCTGTGATGATTTGTGCTTTAGGGTTAATTTGTTTAGCATAGAGCGAAGAAACTAAGTTTTCTTCGTCTGTATTCATAAGTGTAACTATGGCATTTGAATGTTCGATGCCTTCTGATAAAAGAAGATCCTGATCCATAGCGTCTCCATGGATAATGAGTGCATCGTCGAGCATTTCGCTTAATTCAATACAACGCGCTTTGTCGGATTCTATGATTCTCACTGAGATGCCGGCATCTAAAAGATCTCTTGCAAGATAGTACGCAATTTTAGATCCGCCAAGTAACATAACTGAGCGTCCGCGGTTAGATACAATACCTAAGCTTTTTAGCAGTTTTGCAGCAACCTTTGATGGAGCGATAAACGAGATGAAGTCTCCTTCGTTAATAACGAAATCGCCATTAGGTATATAACATTCGCCTTCGCGCTCAACAATACAGAAGCGCACACCTTCTTTGAGAATATTTGAGCATTGAACAATCTTTTTATTACAAAGGACAGATTTGTCATCCACCTTGATTTTTATAAGATCAATATGGCCTCTTGCAAACGAAGTTATGCTTTCAACACCAGGGAATTTGAGCATACGGGTAAGCTCACGAGAACATAATAGTTCAGGGTTAATGGCTAAAGAAAGCTTAAGATCATCTTTAACAAAAGGAAGATCCTTAGTGTATTGTGGGTTTCGTACTCGGGCGATTGTACGTTTTACACCTGCATTTTTAGCAATAAGGCAGGTGTAAAGGTTAAGCTCGTCAGTAGCTGTTACAGCTATCAGCAAATCACAAGAAGATACATTAGCTTCTTTTAGAGTGTTAAGAGTCGCGCCGTTGCCTTCAATGGTCATAATATTTTGTGTGTCTGAAAGTTTTTCAAGAGCAGCTACGTTTTCGTCAATAACAGTAATGCTGTGTCCTTCAAGGTTTAAGTGGTCAGCAATGGTACGTCCGACTCTGCCACTGCCAACAATAATAATATCCATAATCATTACCTCAAAAATAGAAAGGATTATAAGTAAACCAATTCTACTATAATAAAACACTAAAATCAATAGATTTTACAAAATTGCGTGGATTATACATTTGTATAGTTTACAGAATGTTCTTTATTTTTTTTACTGTCTGTGATATACTTACTATATTATGGGTAAATATAGCCGTGTGCTATGTACCCCCACATCGAAAGGATGAAAAAACAATGGGTTTATTAAAATCACTTTTTGGTGACTATTCCAAAAAAGAACTCAAGCGTATATACCCTATATGCGATAAGGTATTGGCTCTTGAAGATAAATATGCCAAAATGAGCGAAAGCGAGCTGAAAGCTCAGACCGCTATACTCAAAGAAAGACTACAAAACGGAGAGACTACTGACGACATCTTGCCTGATGCGTTTGCTGTGTGTCGAGAAGCATCAAGCCGCGTGCTTAATATGAAGCACTTCAAAGTTCAGATAATCGGTGGTATTGTACTGCATCAGGGTCGTATTGCCGAAATGAAAACAGGTGAAGGTAAAACTTTAGTTGCTACTTTGCCTGCGTATCTGAATGCGCTCACAGGTAAAGGTGTACATATCGTTACAGTCAATGACTATCTTGCTAAGCGTGACTCTGAGTGGATGGGCAAGCTGTACCGTTATTTAGGACTTTCTGTAGGACTTATCGTTCATGGATTAAAGCATGATGAACGCAAGAAAGCATACGATGCTGATATTACATATGGTACTAATAACGAAATCGGCTTTGACTACCTGCGTGATAACATGGTCGTTTATAAAGAACATAAAGCTCAGCGTGAACACGCTTTTGCTATTGTCGACGAGGTTGACTCTATCCTCATTGACGAAGCTCGTACACCGCTTATTATTTCAGGTAGGGGAGATAAGGCTTCTGACTTGTATGAGCGCGCAAACTCACTTGCACGTACAATGAAAAAGCATGTGTTCACTGAAGTTAACACTAAGGAAGATATGGAGAATTTCTACGAAGAAAATTCTATCGACTATGTTGTTGACGAAAAAGCAAAGAATGCAACACTCACCCAGATAGGTGTTAAGAAAGCTGAGAAATTCTTCAATATAGATAACCTGACTGATCCTGAAAATATTACAATTCAGCACCATGTTAATCAGGCTATCAAAGCTTATGGTTGCATGAAGAATGAAGTTAACTATGTTGTTAAAGATGGCGAGATTATCATCGTCGATGAGTTTACAGGTCGTTTGATGTATGGTCGTAGATTTAACGAAGGTTTACATCAGGCAATAGAAGCTAAAGAGGGCGTAAAGGTTAAGGATGAGTCCAAGACTCTTGCGACTATTACATTCCAGAACCTGTTCAGACTTTATAATAAACTTTCAGGTATGACCGGTACTGCTCTTACAGAAGCAGACGAATTCCAGCAGATTTATAAACTCGACGTTGTTGGTATTCCTACTAACAAAGATGTAGCTCGTAAAGACCACCCTGACGCAATTTTTAAGACTGAGCGTGGTAAGTTCAACGCGATTATCGAGGAGATTAAAGCAGCTCATGCAAAAGGTCAGCCTGTGCTCGTTGGTACTATCTCTATTGAAAAGTCAGAAGTACTGTCTAAATTACTCAAGAAAAGCGGTGTAGCTCATAACGTACTCAACGCTAAACACCACGAAAAAGAAGCGCAGATTGTAGCTCAGGCAGGCAAGCTCGGTGCGGTTACTATCGCAACAAATATGGCAGGTCGTGGTACCGATATTGTGCTTGGTGGTAACGCTGAGTATATGGCTAAATCCGCAATGAGAAAAGACGGATTTGACGATGAGCTTATTGAAGAAGCTACCGCTTTTTCAGAAACAGAAGACAAAGAAATCTTAAACGCTAGAGAAGTATACTCTCAGTATCTTGAGAAATTCAAATCTGAAATTAAAGAAGAAGCTATGAAAGTTAAAGAAGCAGGCGGTCTGTATATTATTGGTACAGAGCGTCACGAATCACGCCGTATTGATAATCAGCTGCGTGGTCGTTCGGGACGACAGGGTGACCCTGGTCAGAGCCGATTCTTCCTTTCGTGCGATGATGACCTTATGCGAGTATTCGGCGGTCAGAGAATGGCTATGATGCTCGACAGACTCAGAGTTGATGAGAATACACCTATTGAGAATGGTATGCTCAGTAATATTATCGAAAGCTCACAGCAGAAGGTTGAGTCACGTAACTTTGGTATCCGTAAGAACGTGCTCGATTATGACGATGTGCTGAATAAACAGCGTGAGATTATTTATACTCAGCGTAATCAGGTGCTCGATGGCGAGGATATCCACGAGACTGTTATTAAGATGGTTGAGGATACTATCAAGTCAAATGTTGATGTATATCTTGCATCAAATATAGATAAGGATAGCTGGAACCTTACAGGTCTTAACGATTTTTACAGAGGCTGGCTCATTACTGATGAGAATAAATTCTCATTCACAACCGACGAACTTGAAGAAGTGGATAAGGAAGACATCGTCAAAATCCTCACTGATCGTGCTATGGCGATATATGCTGAAAACGAAGCGCTCTTCGATGATGATACAATGCGCGAGATGGAGCGTGTGTATCTCTTAAAGAGTGTTGATACATACTGGATGGATCATATCGACAATATGGATCAGCTCAAGCGTGGTATCAGACTGCGTGCTTACGGTCAGCGTGATCCGGTTGTAGAATACAGACTTGAAGGCTTTGATATGTTCGACCAGATGATTGATTCTATCAAGCAGGATACAACCAAACTGATGCTTGTTGCACCAAAGCGTGTACTTGAAATCCAGCGTCGTCAGGCTGAAGAAGAGCGTATCAGACGCGAGATGGAAGAGAAGGCTGCAGCTGCACATCAGGTAACATTCAGCACTAATGCAGAAAACAAAAAGACTAACCCTGTGACATTAGCGCTCAAACGCGAACAGGTTGCAAAGCCGGTTGAAACTGCAGGCGACGGTACCTTGTCTACTAACCGCACTGTAAAAAAATCTAACAAGATTGGTAGAAACGATCCATGCCCATGCGGTAGCGGCAAAAAATATAAAAAATGCTGTGGCAGAGATGAGTAAATAAAACTATGGACCGAGAACATGTTTTTCGGTCCTTTTGTTTTGAATAAGTAAGGATATATATGGTTTTTTGCATTTTTAAATCAAAATCTTTATAGAAATCTGCGAAAAAATCCAACGTTTTCTTTAC
>JAUMXP010000022.1:12103-14938 GCA_030529125.1 Eubacteriales bacterium
ATAATATTTATGTACAAAGGGCTTTTGTGAAAAGTATTATGATAATTTTAAAAAATTTGTCTTAATTTGTGCAAAAAATCATAAAAGTCATTGACATTTTTGTGTTTTTGAGTTATTTTTATAATATGATTTTAGTATTTTTTATGTATGTCTGAGGAGGAATAAAATCATGTATTTGCGACCAGTAATTTATAAGATATTTTCTGTTTTAGTTTTATTAGCAGGTGCTCTTGTAGGAGCTGCTACAATAATAGGTGCTTTGTGTTATGACACTGTTTGTGAAGCTATCCCAGTACTTGAAAAGATTCCATTTGATAGCAATAGTACTATCGCTCTTCTTGCTGCATGTGTAGTAGGCGTTGTTATTATTTTAGCTTCTTACGTTGAGTTCTCAGCTCTGTATTCATTTGCTGAGATGATAGCGTATGAGAACAGCGGCAGCGTTGAACCAATGAAGAAGAAGGGTTTTGTACTTCCTGCTAAGTTCTTTGGCGGTTTCGGTTCTGCTATCTATATAGTTAACCTTCTTGCTTGCATTGTATTAGGTGCATATTTTATTATCAGCTATTCTATTACAAAAGACGCTTTAGTAGCGCTTCCTATTATTCCACTTGTTATTATCATTGTTGAGAATATTTTTGTTAGCGTTCACTTCAACCTCAGATTTAGAGCTATCAGCGATATGATGAGAGTTAACGGTGGAGAAGAGTCTGAAAGATTAAGACAGAACGTTGCTGAAATCAAGACTGGCTCTTTAAGAGCTTACTGCAAGTTCTTCGTACTTTTATGCTTGCTTACTGTTGTTGGTACAGTTATCGCAGCATTTATGACAGGCGGTACACTTATCGATACATTAGGTACAACAGGTGGCATTTTAGCTATCATCGGTGAATTTGTAGCTATGATTATCGCTGTATTATGCATGGGTATCTTCGGTTGCTACGTTGATAACCTTGCTAAGATGGTTGAACACCACCAGATGAAATACGGTGTATTCAAGAGCTGATTAGTATTACATATTAAACTTCTAGGCCTGTGGGGAAACCCGCAGGCTTATTTTTTATGCTAAAATATTGAAAAACTAAAGCTTAGGTGGTATAATAACTCTGAATTTGTTTATGATGGGAGAATATGACGATGAGCAAGGTAAGAACACGTTTTGCACCTTCACCTACAGGGTTTATGCATGTTGGAAATTTGCGTACTGCTTTGTACGAGTACCTGGTTGCTAAATCTTTAGATGGTACATTCGTATTGAGAATAGAAGATACTGACAGAGAGCGTTATGTTGATGGTGCTGTTGATGTTATTTATAATACTATGAAAACAGCAGGTCTTATTCATGACGAAGGTCCTGATGTCGGCGGTGAATACGGTCCATATGTTCAGTCTGAGCGTAAAGATATGTATCTGCCTTATGCTGAGCAACTCATTAAAGAGGGCAAAGCTTACCGTTGTTTCTGTACTAAAGAGCGACTCGAAGAAGTTCAGAATTCCACAGTAGGTGGCGGTTACGACAGACATTGTCGTGATTTGGATCAGGCTGAAATCGACCGTCTTTTAGAAGCAGGCACACCATATGTTATCCGACAGAAGATGCCTATTGATGGCGAGACTAAGTTTGTTGATGCTGTATTTGGCGAAATCACAGTTGATAACTCTGAACTTCAGGATCAGATTTTGATTAAAGCTGATGGCTACCCAACATATAACTTTGCTAATGTTATTGATGACCATACTATGGGTATCACACACGTTGTGCGTGGTAGCGAATATCTCTCTTCAACACCTAAATACAACCTCCTTTACGAAGCATTCGGTTGGGAAATCCCAACATACATTCACTTGCCACTTATCAATGGCAAGAACGATGACGGCACAGTTTCTAAACTTTCTAAGCGTCATGGCTCAACAGGGTTTGAGGATTTAATCGCTGAGGGTTATCTGCCGGAAGCTATCATCAACTATATAGCGTTACTTGGCTGGTGTCCAAAGGATAATCAGGAGATATTCACACTCGATGAGCTGTGCAAGGTGTTTGATATCTCAGGTATTTCTAAGTCACCATCAGTGTTTGACTACGATAAGCTCGATTGGTTCAACGCTGAATATATCAGAAAAATGAGCGTAGAAGAGTTTGCACAGGTTGCTGATCCTTATTTTACTCAGGCTCTGGGTGATAAAGAGCTTGACCGCATCAAGCTTGCATCAATTTTGCAACAACGTACTGTAAAACTCACAGATATTCCTGCTACTATCGACTTCTTTAAAGAGTTGCCAAAGTATGACAAAGAACTCTTTGTCAACAAAAAGAGCAAGACAAATTTAGAAAACGCACCAGTAATGCTCAAGGCTGTTTATGATAAGATTGCAGCTCTTGAAGAATATAATCACGACTCTATCCACGATGCACTGATTAACCTTGCTACAGAGCTTGAGGTTAAGAACGGTACTGTTATGTGGCCTGCTAGAATCGCTGTAGCAGGCAAACAGGTAACCCCTGGCGGTGCTATCGAAATCTTAGAAATCTTAGGAAAAGAAGAATCACTAAGACGAATGGAAATCGGTCTTACTAAACTAGCATAATACAAAAGAAGGTTTTTATATGACAGAAGAAATTAAGAATATTACTGAAAAAGAGGAAGAAATTTCCTCTAACTTTATCCATACATTTGTAACACAGGATATTGCAGAGGGTGGACAGTACTACGGAAAAAAAGTACACACACGTTTTCCTCCTGAGCCAAACGGCTACCTCCACATAGGCCACGCAAAGGCTATCTGCATCGACTTTGGCACAGCAGAGAAATTCAACGGTATCTGTAACCTTAGAAT
>JAUMXP010000170.1 GCA_030529125.1 Eubacteriales bacterium
GTACATCTTTTGATGTACCTTTTGTTTTGTATTATACTAGGGATGCGGGACTTGAAGCCAAAGTGGGCTTTGAGCGTTAAGCAAAACAGTATTCATTTTATCTATATGAAGCATACTGACTAACATATTTACTTATATTTTGATTGACAAATGGGATAATATTTGATAGAATAGTTGCAAATAAGAGGGAGTAGTTCACAGATAATCTGTGGTACCAATCGTCAGTACATATCGCTAGTCGATATCGGTTGTATCTTAAAGAACGAGACTTTTATTGTGGAATTTCTGCGCGATTTTCACAATAGAAGTCTTTTTTATTTTGCTTATACACAGGAGGATTTTTATGAATTTATGGTATCAGATGACTAAAGATGCTGTTCTAAAAAAGCTCAACGTCAACACAGACGGCTTGTCAAAAGAAAAAGCCAAAGAGCTGCTTGAGATAAACGGCGAGAACGTTTTACAGGAAACTAAGAAGAAAACTGCGTTTCAGGTATTTCTGAGTCAGTTTGCTGATTTGCTCGTAATCATTCTGATTATTGCTGCAATCATCTCGTTAGTATCAGGAAATCTTGAGAGCACTATTGTTATTTTTGCAGTTATTATTTTAAACGCGATTTTGGGTACTGCTCAGCATATCAAAGCTGAGAAATCGCTTGAAAGTCTCAAGTCTCTTTCTTCGCCAAACGCTAAGGTTATCAGAAATGGCATGAAGATTGAGATCCCATCTAAAGATGTAGTCGAGGGTGACATCATCGTATTGGAAGCAGGCGACCTGGTTGTTGCTGACGGCAGAATAATCAACAACTACTCACTGCAGGTTAACGAAAGCTCCTTAACCGGTGAATCCACCAACGTAGATAAGAGCGAAGATGTGATAGATGCTGAAGTACCGCTTGCTGACCGCAAGAATATGGTATATTCAGGTAGCCTTGTTACCTACGGCAGAGCTTTAGTTGCTGTTACAGGCACAGGCATGAACACAGAGATCGGTAAAATAGCCGCTCTGATGAACGCTGCTAAAGAAAAGAAAACTCCTCTGCAGAAGAGCCTTGATAATTTCTCTAAGAAGCTCGCTATCATTATCATTGCTGTCTGTGTTGTTGTGTTTGGTTTAAGCATGTTCAACGGCTTTGTCAGAACTCCTAGCGCAGACGCTACAACATACGATGTAATCATGAACTCACTGCTGTTCGCTGTTGCGCTAGCTGTTGCGGCTATTCCTGAGGCGCTCGGTTCTATCGTAACAATTGTACAAGCTATGGGTACACAGAAAATGGCTAAAGAAAATGCCGTCATTAAAGACCTCAAGGCTGTAGAAAGCTTAGGCTGTGTGTCTGTAATCTGCTCTGATAAGACAGGTACTCTAACACAGAACAAGATGACCGTACAGCAGGTTTACGTCAACGATGAAGTGCTTGTTGAAGACCAGCTCGACACAAAGATAACTAACCATAATTTGATTCTCCATAACATGGTTTTAAATAACGACTCAAGCATCGTAGACGGCAAGGGTATTGGCGACCCTACTGAATACGCACTGCTCGAAACATACCGTCACTTAGGTCTGAACGAAAACTCACTGCGTGCTAATACTAAGCGATTAGAAGAGTTGCCATTTGATTCAGACAGAAAAATGATGAGTACAAAGTTCAATATAGACAACAAGGTATATGTACTCACTAAAGGCGCTCTGGACGTAATCCTTGACAGATGTATTAGCATCGCTACTGCTTTGGGTGAACGCCCGATTACTGAAGAAGACAAAAAGACTATTCTAAAAAAGAACCAGACTTTCTCAGAAAACGGTCTGAGAGTACTTGCATTTGCTTACAAAAACTCTGATGAGCCTTTAACTATCGAAAGCGAAAAAGACTTCACTTTCTTAGGTCTTGTGTCTATGATCGACCCACCTAGAGAAGAGTCAAAGCAGGCTGTCGAAGACGCTATCAGAGCTGGCATCAAACCTATAATGATTACTGGTGACCACAAGATAACCGCTACTGCGATTGCTAAACAGATTGGCATATTCAGAGATGGTGACTTAGCGTTAACAGGTCTTGAGCTTGATGCATTAACTGACGACGAGCTCGATGATACTATCGAGAGAATCTCCGTCTATGCTCGTGTTTCTCCTGAAAACAAGATAAGAATCGTTGAAGCATGGCAAAGAAAAGGAAACATCGTTTCTATGACAGGCGATGGTGTCAACGACGCACCTGCGCTGAAGAAAGCTGACATCGGCGTTGCTATGGGTATCACAGGCACTGAGGTTTCTAAAGATGCTGCATCTATGATTCTTCAGGACGATAACTTCGCGACAATTATTAAAGCGGTTGCAAACGGTAGAAACGTATACCGCAATATCAAAAACTCTGTACTGTTCCTCTTATCAGGTAACATGGCTGGTATTTTGGCTGTAATCTACTGTTCGCTGATGGCTTTGCCTGCGCCGTTTGAAGCTGTGCACCTGCTGTTCATCAACCTTCTGACTGACTCCCTCCCTGCTATCGCTATCGGTATGGAAAGTCCTGAGAAAGGTTTACTCAATCAAAAGCCACGTGATCCAAACGAAGGTATACTCACTAAGAACTTTATCACTCAGATGTTCTCACAAGGCGCTTTAATTGCTGTTGTAACTATGATTGCGTTCTACCTTGGAAATCCACACACAACACCTGGCATAGCTACTACAATGGCTTTTGCTACAATGACTATGGCTCGTTTGTTCCATGGATTCAACTGCAGAAGCAAGCACTCTATATTCAAAATCGGACTTATGTCCAATATGTACAGTCTGGCTGCTTTCTTGGTAGGTATGCTGTTGCTCGTTACTGTACTCTTTGTCCCTGTTATTCAGGGTTGGTTTGCTGTAGAAACAATAACAGCTACACAGTTTGGATTCATCTGCTTGTTAGCGTTCATCCCAACTGCTATTATTCAGATTATCAAAGGTATCTCTGACTTAGTAAACAGAAAGAAATAATTAATTATGGGAGAGTTTTATTAACTTAAAGCTCTCCCCTTTTTATCATTAAAATTCTGATTGATTTGAGATTGTTATTAGGATATAATTAAATTGAGAACTAACAGATGTTTAAATACTAGGGATTATTATTCTCTAGTCAATAAATCTATAAGGTGATGAGCTTATGAAAAGACTATTGATTATTACTATTGTATCTTTTATTATGTTCGGTATACTGACAGCGTGCGGTGCACAAACATATAACGTAGACTATAGTGGACAAAAGGTGTGTTATCAAAACGCACAGGACAGTTACGAAGCTAATGAAAAAGTAACGCTCTACTTCCCTATGATTGCAACAGATACCGACTACACCTTCACACTCGATGGCGAATCCTTAAATTATGATTATGATGACTCAAAAGGCTTTATCATAGAATTTATAATGCCAGAACATGATGTAACACTCGAATGTATAACCACAAACTCCATGGAATACTACGCAGAATAACACATAAACTATAAATCCCCGTACACTCAGCGTGTATGGGGATTTTTCATAAAACCACAACTTAT
>JAUMXP010000023.1 GCA_030529125.1 Eubacteriales bacterium
CAGAGGAAGCTGACATCGCAGCTCTCGCAGAGGCTCAGGGCAAGACAGTTGCTGACATCAAGGCTCTCATCTCTTCACTCCACGAGTTCAACCCAATGATGGGTCACCGTGGTTGCCGTCTTGCAGTAACATACCCAGAAATCGCTAAGATGCAGACAACAGCTGTTATCCGTGCTGCTATCAACGTAGCTAAGGCTCACCCAGACTGGACAATCGTTCCAGAGATCATGATCCCACTCACAGGTGAGGTTAAAGAGCTTAAGTACGTTAAGGATGTAGTAGTTGCTACAGCTGACGCTGAAATCGCTGCTGCAGGCGTTGAGCTTAAGTACGAAGTTGGTACAATGATGGAAATCCCACGTGCTTGCTTAACAGCTGCTGACATCGCTAAGGAAGCTGAGTTCTTCTGCTTCGGTACAAACGATCTTACACAGATGACATTCGGCTTCAGCCGTGATGACGCTGGTAAGTTCTTAGAGGCTTACTATGACAGAAAGATCTACGAAAACGATCCATTTGCTAAGCTCGACCAGACTGGTGTAGGAAGCTTAATGGAAATGGCTGTTGCAAACGGTAAGGCTACTCGTCCAGAGATTCACTGCGGTATCTGCGGTGAGCACGGCGGTGACCCAACATCTGTAGAATTCTGCCACAAGATTGGTCTTGACTATGTATCATGTTCACCATTCAGAGTTCCAATCGCTAGACTTGCTGCTGCTCAGGCTGCTATTAATGATATGAAATAATTAAGTTTCATAAACGGTTTATCCGCCCGAAAAAATTCGGGCGGATTTTTTATACCTATTATACCTATTGCAAAAAAAACTACTTTTCATTATAATTAATTATAAAGGAGGCTGGAATAAATGAAAAAATTATTAAGTTTACTTTTAAGCATAATAATGTTACTTTGCTTTACAGCATGTAATGAAAACGATACTGACAAAACTTCATCCACTAAAAACTCAGAAACTTACGATACGCTGTTTGACACATACCCCTCCGTTTTTGTTACTGAAAATATTACAAGCATTACTTTTTATGCCTATTACGGTAAAGGTAAAGGAAGCAAAGTTCCAAAGGAACATATGGACGAAATTATAACCTGGCTTGATTCTTTTACGATTGATAAAGAAGTTCCCGAATTATTACCACCAGGAACAAACACTATCAATGTAGAAATTGAATATTTTGATGGAACCATTATTAAAAGAGGTTTAGATACGGCAACTGTTGATGGAATTACATACTACATAAAAGGTGACACCGCTCCCGAGTGCTATGAAGAAATTGTATCAAAGACAAGCTTGAATTAACGAATTGTATTTCCCATTTTTGCGTACAACACCACAGGCTGCTATCAAAGAATCTAAATAATTAGATTTATAAAGCAAAACTTATCGCCTTGCCGAGAAATCGGCAGGGCGATTTTTATTAAACATATTGTGCTTATGGCTAATATATGATATAATGAACCAAATAGAATTTATGGCGGTGCAAAGGTTGAATTCACACAAAAGGAAAATGATTGCTCCGATTATCATTACAGTCATTATGATACTGTATTATATTGCGTATTTCGGATTTTTGATTTCTTTACTTGGTGGTTTTTGGAAATATGTTTTGGGTATTATCCCGCTTGTTTTTTCGGGAATTATGATTTTTGTCTGCATAGAAAGAATAAATGAAATAAAGAAAGGTGAAGAAGATGATATTAGTAAATACTGATTACATTAGTGGAAAAGAACTGGAAACCTTATCTCTTGTAAAAGGAAGTACAATCCAGTCTAAAAACATTGGTAAAGATATAGCGCAAAGTTTTAAAACTTTGGTAGGCGGAGAACTCAAAGCTTATAATAAAATGATGAATGAAGCACGCGCTCTTGCAACAAAAAGAATGGTTGCGGAAGCAGAAGAATTAGGTGCAGACGCAGTCATTAACATCCGCTATGCATCTTCTGCGGTTATGCAGGGTGCCGCAGAAATAATTGTATACGGAACAGCCGTTAAGTTTATAAATAAGTAATTTCCCTCTTTTGCTGATAGCAGCACAGGCTGTAATCAGTGGCTAATTTTGAATATTGACTGATATAGCTCAATAAAAAATTATCCCCACTCGGGTTTTTGAGTGGGGATTTTTGTTTTTTAATTAATCGCAGTTGATAGTAGCGATAATGTCGCCATAGCTATCACAAACATTGATGATAATACCATCGCATTCAGGGAGCTCCTGAACAATCATGTCGTACATTGCGTCGAACATAGAGTCCATGCTGTCGTAAGTTTCCTGAATCTGAGCTTTTATAGAATCGTCAAGATTATCAAAAGCGTTTGACTTAGCATCAAGTACGATTGTGCATCCGTCAGCTCTGACTTCAGCATCGCAAGAAACACCTGATGCTGTGAAGCTGGATGTGAAGCTCTCGACGAGAGTGTCTCTGTTGTCATTTACATAGCTTTCTACTACAGCGCTGTCTGAAGAACAAGCAACTACTGATAAACACATAATGAGAACAACAACAATAGCTAAAATCTTTTTCATAAAAATAACCTCCTTTGGATTTCTACAAAATTCTATCATATTTTTGCTCATATTTCAATAGTTGTTTGTAAAAATTAAGACAAGGGAAGCTGTTTTTTTTTGTTGCATATAATGGGTTGCGATGATATAATTAATGATATTAAAAATTGGAGGTATTACTATGGACAGTAGTGTTATGCAGTGCATTAAAGTAAGGACGGATTTCTTTGAAAACTATTATGATGTTCCAGCTGAGGCTAAAGCTGATGTTGATGCGTTTGTTGATGATATAACTGCCCTTGGCGAGTCATCAACAGATGCACAGGCGTTTGAAGCTTCTTTTGCATCAGGCGGATATCAGGAGCGATTCAACGCTCTTTTAGTGCGTTGCACTCCTAAAGCATACCAGATGACTGCGGAAGATAAGGCGTATTCCAAGGAAGTATCTAAGCAAATGCGTGAGGAATCTGGATCAAGTATTGCAAAAGATATTGCAAACGATGTGCTCGACTACGCTCGCGTTATGGGCGAAGAAGAACTCATTGCCCAGAGAAGAAAAGCTATGATAAAAGACGGTACATACGACGAGTATACACGTGCATCAAATGCTGCTGATATAGTTGAAGAAAGCGTTGGCTTTTTTGGTAAACTATTCAAAAAGAAAAAGTGATTATTTTTTTGTTTGTCTTGCAAGTGTCTGCTTTATAGGCTTTTAACAAGATAATCATTTGATTGTGAGGAAAATATATGGGAATGTCGACCGTGTTGATATTACTCGCAGTAGCGCTGGTTGGTTTGTTGGTTATTGAGTTTTTCTACTTTAAAAACCTATTTGGCAGATTCCTGAAATTCTGGAAAATCGACAGAAAGCCAAAGCTTGCAAAATGGCTTAAAGTTGCGATGATGGTTATCATTATGCCACTTAGCATTATGGTTTTCACTGAAGTGGGACTGTGGGTGTTCCACTTTGTTGCGATTACTGCACTAGTTGATTTGTTCTGCTTTATTGTAAGGAAGATACTAAGAAAAGACATTAAGGTTCTAAAGGCAATTTCTGCTTCTCTGATTGTTTCTGTGGTGCTTACCTGTAGTGTGATGCTGTACGCATATATCAATATGAATACGGTTGTGCGTACTCAGTATACTGTCCATACAGATAAAGAGTTAGAGCGTGATTACAGGGTTGTGTTTATCTCTGATTTGCACCTTGGAAATTCTGTTAAAATTGACGAACTACAGGAAATCTGTGACAGGATAAATGCAGAAAAGCCTGATGTTTTTGCGCTGGTTGGCGATATAGTTGACGAGTCCACAACTAAAGAAGATATGGAAAAGGCTTTTGAGATGTTCTCAAGCGTAGAATCAGAGTATGGTACATACTTTGTGTATGGTAATCACGACGATATGAAGCTCAGGCACTCAGAAAGCAGACGAAACTATGACTCAACTGACATGGAGAAAACTATGGACGAGTTTTCTATTACTTGTTTGCAAGATGATGTTGTGAAAATAAACGATGATATTACAGTTGTTGGTCACAAGGACGCATCGTTCTTCAGCGATAACGCAGACAACCTGCGACTTCCTATAGCAAAGCTTACTGAGAATGTAGATAAGCGCAATTTCATCTTACTGCTTGATCATCAGCCTACTCAGTTTGAAGATAACAAAAATGCAGGTGTTGACCTGCAGATTTCGGGTCATACACACGCAGGTCAGATATGGCCAATGGGCTGTTTTATTTCTCTGTTCAAAACAGCTGATCTTGACTATGGATATGAAGAGTATGACTCTTTCAATGCTATAGTTTCTTCGGGTATTTCGGGTTGGTCGTTCCCGTACAGAACAGAGGAAAACTCTGAATATGTTGTTATAGATATTACGGATAAATAATTAAAGTCACCTGTTTTATGCAGGTGACTTTTTTATGTGTCAGCATATTTTCATGACTTTGTGCGTATAATATTATAATTGCAAATAAGAATTATAAAATGAGAGGTCTGTTAATGTGCTGAAAAATATATTTGTGTTTGTTTTAGTGTTTTTTGCACTTGCCGTAACTATTGCGGGTGGTGCGCTGTCGAGCAGTGTTGATGGGTTAGACGTGCTTTCAGCGTCGACTGGTTTTATGAAAGAAAGTGAACAGTACATAGAAGATGAAGAGTACGTAGTGACGGCGCCTGCGTTCTCTACTTTGGAGAAAGATGAGTTTACTCCGCGCTTAAAAGCACCCGATAGTCAAAACGAATATTATTATAGCGACTTAAACGTGCTATATGACAGCGGTTGGGGTATGCCTAACTGTACATGCTATGCATGGGGCAGAGCGTATGAGATGACAGGAGAAAAGCCACAGCTGTCATTAGGCAACGCAAACGAATGGTATGATTATAACAAGCAAAACAAAATCTACGCTTACGGAACAAAACCAAAGGCAGGTGCGATAGCGTGCTTCTCGTATACTGACAGGGACTGCGGTCATGTCGCTGTAGTTGAAGTGGTGACTGATGACAAAATATACTTCTCAAATTCCGCATGGAGTGGAGATATGTTTTATGTCAGCGATTCGCCATTGAGTGATCCGTCAGATTCAAAAGCTAATTGGAATTTTCAAGGATATATATATGTAGATGAAAAGTTAAGCTGAAAAGAAAAAGCCACGAAGGTTTACTTCGTGGCTTTGCTTATTTTAGTTGTAACTATAAACCTGCAACTACTTTCTGGATTAAAGTAGCGTCTATAACTGAGAGGTGACCGTCCTGGTCATAGTCAGCAATACTCAATTCATCCTGTGTGAAAGTTCGAAGGTTTGCAAGATACATCTGAATGTTGGTTGCGTCTAATACACTGATTTTACCGTCGCCGTTAACATCACCTGTGATAGGGTCAGTAGAAGCAGAAGCCACAGCTTTGATAACGAAAGTACCACCGATAGAGTCGTCTAAGTAGTCATTGTAGAACTGCTTAACATCCATCAGGTAACCGGAGAAGATAAGGTAACTATGACCGTAGTCTGACTGAGGGATAAAAATCTTCTCTCCGCCTGATGTCAGCCACTCGTCAACACCGATTCCGTTGCCTGAATTGTTAACATTCTCAATAGAGATGCCAATAGCGAATTTGTCGTCATTTACAGTGAAATCTGCTATGTCAACGCTGTGGTAACCCTTGTATTCTACAGTACCGGTGTAAAGCTGTGTCCATTTAGATGTGGTTGTAGCAGGGACACCTGTACGTGTAAACGGAATCTTGTAGATAGTGAATTTAGCGCCCTGCGACTGGGTTTCAAAGTTTATCTTGTCGATTACGTTGAAATCAGCGTCAGTGTCAAAAACATTGATGTATGTAAGTGTATCGTAGTTAGCAATGTATTCAAACTCGTATGTAGCACCATCTGTTTCGTTCTGATAGAGCTTCTTGTTGTTATTGTATTTCGCAATATCGCTGAAAGTGTAGCTGTAGCCAAATCGGGTATCAAAGAGGTAGTAGTCTTCGTACGAAATCCAGAAGTAGCCATCTTCGCCCCAGTAAGTGCCCCAGCTGTTCTTGCACAGCCATGCACCGTCGTTGTTAGGCTGGTTGCCTTCAACGAACCATTCTTTCTTAAAATTATCGTCCCAACCTACGATAGTGATTGAATGACCGAAAAGCTGGTTAGTAGCAACGCCTGGTCTGTTGCAGTAATAAGCGTAGTTGTCTGCTTCGTAGTACATATCCTCTACGTGGTAGTTACCGATAGCAGCACCGTATTTATATACAGCTGTTTTGATAGTTTCTGTATCGTCAGGGTCAAGGTAGATGATACCGTTTACAGATAATTGTCTTTTAGCGTTAGCATTTATTGCTGAATAGTCAGTGATAAGTGTGTTCTGTGGGTATGCAGATTCGAGCACAGGACCCTGCCATGAAGTGAAATAGCCCATGGAGATATAAGCATAGCCACCGTCGTTGTAGTCTCTCTGCCAGCCTGTACCGTCATCACGTTTGGTGCCCCAGTGGTTCATGTGCATAGGGGAGTAATGGCTAGTGTTCAAGCCGAGCTTATTAGCAACAGTCTCAAGTGTACCTGTAGAGCTGTATGCCCAGCAAGTGTTGTAGATTTGCTGTCTTATAGGGGTGGTATAGCCTAAATCAAGAGAACTGTATTTACTTGGTAGAGCAGTGTCAGGCTCAAGCGTTGTACCTGCTACATCAAAATCAGCCGCCAGCAAAGAGCCGTTGTGTTCAGCACTTGTCTGAGCAACGTCAATCTCAGCAGCAAAAGAAGTCACACCAGTTGTCAGGATTACTGCTATAGCAATGACTGCAGATATGATTCTAGGGAAAATTTTCATAAAAATTCACCTGTATATTAGATAATTTTATACAAACTATTACATATATAGTATATCAGCAAAATTCATAAATGTAAATACAAAAAAGAGAAAATTGTGTAAAAAATAACCATTATGGAGGAGCTTTATGGAGTTGAGGACCGACCTTGCGCTTGAAGCCAAGGAGCTTGCGGGGGACAATCTGCAGGGGATTGACTATGTTGTCACAAGAAAAGATGCTATAAAAATCGAGAAAATGGTAGTGAAAACCGAGCGTGCAGGAAGAGTGCTGAAAAAATCGAAAGGAACATATATAACTATCGAATTGCCACCGCTTACTAATGATTTTCGCGATACCGACCATCGCCTTATAACAATAGGAGATGAAATAAGAGCGTTGCTCCCTGTTAACGGTTTGGTGCTTGTAGCAGGGCTTGGAAATATCGCCATAACTCCTGATGCTTTAGGCCCAAAAGCCGCTATGGGAGTGCTTGCAACAAGGCATATTTCAGGAGAAATTGCTAAGAGCACTGGGCTTGATAAACTGCGACCGGTAGCGGTTTTATCAACCGGTGTTACAGGTCAGACAGGTATAGAAACAGGCGAACATCTGCTGAGCGTTGTCAAACGCATAAAGCCTACAGCTCTCATAGTCGTTGATGCACTGGCATCTAGAAGACTCGAGCGCCTTGGATGTACTCTGCAGATTTCTGATACAGGCATCTCCCCTGGTGCGGGAGTGCAGAATCACAGGACAAAAATCACATATGACACAATGGGAATCCCCGTAATAGCCATAGGTGTGCCGACGGTTGTTGACGCTATGACTCTCGCTACTGATTTGTTGCAGATAGATAACGAGTTCGACAGCAAGAATCTAAGCGAAAAAGTGTCCCCAAAAGGCAGAACAATGGTGGTTACACCTAAAGAAATCGATTTGCTGGTTGACAGAGCCGCTAAGCTTATTTCGCTCGCTATCAATTTTGCATTGCAAAAAGATTTTGATATTTCTGATCTGATTGCACTGCTGTAAAACGTAATAAATCTAAAGCTTACAGCATAAAATTTACAGATAGCGGGGTGGTTGCTTGAAACTGAAAAATACGCTTAAAATCGGTATTTGTGTTGTTTTGACTCTTTGTATTTGTGTAGTTGCTGTTTTTTCTGTTGTTAATAGAGTTAATCAGTATTTCGATGTAAAAGAAGCAGCTGCTCTGATGGCGGCTTTTTCTGTTATGCCTGATGCACAGTTGACAGTGGAAGAAACCGAAAAACCGACTGTAATGGAGAAAAGCAAAAGGATAGCAAGCGAAAGCGAAACACAAGCTAAAGAAAAGGATATAAAAGACAATTCAACGCATAAAAATGAGAAGAAATATCCTATACAGGAGACTAATATCAGCACAGGGCAAATCGAGCACAACGGCTTTTATATCAAGAACACAACAAGCTACGATATGGATATAGATGCACTGCTAAGTAGTGAACTGCCGTTTGATTTCAAAGACACAAGAGAAGCTCAGGTGCTGATAGTCCATACGCATACTTGCGAGAGTTATATGGACTTTGATGAGGGGTACTACTATGAGAGCTTTTATCCCAGAACAACTAACAATGACTTAAACGTATGTGCTGTAGGCGATGCAATAGCAAAAGGCTTAAAAGAAAAGGGGATAGGGGTTATCCACGCGAAAGAACAACACGATAATCCCTCCTATAACGGTGCATACGACAGAAGCTATGATACAATAATGAAGTATATGGATAAGTACAAGGAGATTAAGGTAGTGCTTGATATTCATCGTGATTCGATGACTGCAGATGATATGACCCGATACAAGCCAACCTTTACATACAAAGGGCAAAAAGGCGCACAAATAATGATAATGACAGGACGTGACGATGGCGACGGAGACTTTCCGACATGGGAAGATAACCTGAAATTTGCGCTGAAACTCCACAGTACATGTGAACAAAAATATCCCGGTATGACTAGGCCGTTGTACTTCGGCGATTTTACATATAACATGAATGTGAATTCCGGATCACTGCTCATAGAAGTCGGCACAGATGCCAATACTTTAGACGAAGCTGTATTATCAGGAAAATTGCTATCAAATGCGTTAGCAGAAGTCTTGCAAAACGGATAAATCTTTGATATACTATATAATAGGAAAAATCTGTGACCTTAAATGGTTGTATATTGAAGATGTATTTTATCAACTAAAGGTGGAAATATGAGGAATAAAAAAGTTTTTAAAACTACTATTTCTGTATTAACTGCATTTATGCTTATATTTACTGTGGCTTTTACTGCTATGGCAGCCGATGAAGCACCAGACGAAGGCTTGGGTACGCTCACACCTCCTGCTGAAACAATCGAAACAGAAGTTGTGATAGATCCAACAGCTAGCCCTGCTACTGAAGAACCGGAGTATGACTTCGATGATACAGAAGAAACTGAATACATAGAAGAAACAGAGAAGCCGACTCAACCGCCTACTTATTACGAAGCACATGGCGATGAGTTGCCAACTGTTCCTAGCGAAGAGATAGTTCTGCCTACCCACATGGAGATACCAGAAGAAGAGGTGTGTGATTCATCACTTCTAGGTGGAGTTATTGCGTGGCTGTGCGTAGCGTTTGGTATTGCAGTTATTGCAGGTGTGCTTTTCAGCCAGCGCACAAGACAGAACACATCTAACAATAATCAAAAGAACAATCGCAGAAAATAATATGAAGATTGGTAATGTAGAAATAAACGGATACGCAGCTTTAGCGCCGATGGCGGGTGTTGCTGACAAGGCGTTTCGAGAGCTGTGTATGGAGTTCGGTGCGTGCTACTGTGTGTCTGAGATGGTCAGCTCAAAGGGCATTTCGTACAACTCAGTAAAGAGCGCACAGCTGATGGAAATTGGCAAAAAAGAGCATCCGTGTGCGGTGCAGATTTTCGGTAATGAACCCGAGACTATGGCGCAGGCAGCTAGGTTTGCGCTTCAGTATGAGCCTGAGATTATTGACATAAACATGGGCTGTCCTGCTCCGAAAATTTCAGGTAATGGCGCAGGTGCAGCGTTGATGAAAGACCCTAAATTATGCGGCGAGATTATCAAAGCAGTGAGTGATGCTGTGTCTATCCCTGTCACTGTCAAAATCCGCAAGGGTTTTGATGATGAGAACATCAACGCGGTAAAAGTCGCACAGATTGCACAGGAAAATGGCGCTCAAGCGCTGACGATTCACGGCAGAACACGTGCCCAGTATTACTCGGGTACTGTTGATTTGGATATAATAAAAGCAGTCAAAAGCTCACTTACTATTCCTGTTATTGGTAATGGTGATGTGTGTACGGCTGATGACGCAAAGTACATGTACGAGTATACCGGCTGTGACCTTATTATGGTCGGGCGAGGAGCACTTGGTAACCCATGGGTGTTCTCGCAGATTAATGCGTACTTTAGCGGGGACAAGCTAGAGGAAGTCAGCTTTGAAGAGAAGATGCAGGTAATGAAAAAGCATATCGAAAGCCTGTGTGAGAACAAAGGTGAATATGTCGGTATGAAAGAAGCACGAGCTCATATACCGCATTATTTAAAAGGCTTTTCAGGTGCTGCTAAACTGCGTAATGACGCCTGCAGAGTGTCAACGGTTAATGATTTATATGCGCTTATCGACAAGGCTAAGTCGTCTTGTTTTGGATAAAAATAAAGTAAAAAACAGCAGATGCTGTCAGATAAGAAAGGGAATGTGAAATGTACAAGGATATTATGGATTCAATCGGATTTGTTGAAGGTTACGACAAAGAAGTAGCAGAAGCTATGAGAGGCGAGCTCAAAAGACAGAGACAGAATATTGAGCTTATCGCTAGTGAGAATATTGTTTCTCCTGCAGTTATGGCTGCTATGGGCTCAGTGCTCACAAACAAATATGCTGAGGGTTACCCAGGCAAGCGTTACTACGGCGGTTGCTACGCAGTAGACGTAGTAGAAGACATCGCTAGAAAGCGTGCGTGTGAGCTTTTCTCTGCTGACCATGCTAACGTTCAGCCACACTCAGGTGCTCAGGCTAATATGACAGTTTACTTTGCTATGCTCGAGCTTGGTGATACAGTTATGGGTATGAACCTTGCTGAAGGTGGTCACCTTACACATGGTTCACCTGTTAATATGTCTGGTAAGTACTTTAACTTCGTATCTTACGGTGTTGACCCTGTTACACACAGAATCGATTACGATAAGGTGCTTGAAATCGCAAAAGAATGCAAACCAAAGATGATCGTATGTGGTGCTTCTGCATACCCACGTGAAATCGACTTCCAGAAATTCAGAGAAATCGCTGACGAAGTAGGCGCTTACTTAATGGTTGATATGGCTCACATCGCAGGTTTAGTTGCTGCAGGTGTACACCAGAACCCTGTTCCATACGCTGATTTCGTTACTACTACAACTCACAAGACATTAAGAGGCCCACGTGGCGGTCTTATCCTCTGTAAAGAAGAGTACGCTAAAGCTATTGACAAGGCACTCTTCCCAGGCACACAGGGTGGTCCACTCATGCACACAATCGCTGCTAAGGCTGTGTGCTTTGGTGAGGCATTAAAGCCTGAATTCAAGGCTTACGGTGAGCAGATCGTTAAGAATTGTAAGGCACTTGCTGATGGCCTTATCAAGCGTGGTCACACACTCATTAGTGGCGGTACAGACAACCACGTTATGCTTTTAGATCTTCGTAACGAAGGTATCACAGGTAAGGACCTCGAGCACAAACTCGACGAGTGCTACATCACACTTAACAAGAACACAATCCCACAGGAGCCACTTAGCCCATTCGTAACTTCAGGTGTTCGTATCGGTACAGCAGCTGCTACAACAAGAGGCTTTGACGAAGCTGATATGGACGTTATCGCTGAGTGTATCTCTCTTGTTATCAAGGATTTCGATACTAACGCTGACAAGGTAAGAGCTATGGTTACTGACCTTTGCGCTAAGCATCCACTCTACGAATAATTCTATATTAGAATTCTATTTAAGAAATAAACGCCTATAATTGCTGTCGTCTTCATGGCGACAGCAGTTGTGATTTTGGCATTATTAAGCCAAAGTTACTAATAAATTTAAGGAGAGTTTATTATGTCATCTCCGCTTGCTGACAGACTGCGTCCGCAGTCGCTTGACGATATAGTCGGACAGAAACATCTGCTCGGTGAAAACAAGCCACTTCGAAAAATTATTGAAAGCGGCAGAATTCCTAATTTAATATTTTACGGTCCGTCAGGTGTGGGCAAGACTACTCTGGCTTCTTACATAGCCAAGGTGACTAACCGTACATTTAAGAAACTCAACGGCACCACTGCGTCTACTTCAGATATAAAGGAGATTTTTGCGTCTTTAGACACTTTTGAGGGGATAAACGGCATTTTGCTTTATCTCGATGAGATTCAGTATCTCAACAAAAAACAACAGCAGACTCTCCTAGAGTACATAGAAAACGGCAAGATCACGCTGATAGCATCTACTACTGAGAATCCGTATTTTTACGTATACAACGCTATACTGTCACGTAGTACGGTTTTTGAGTTCAAATCAGTAGAGAAAGACGAAATTAAAAAAGCCGTTATGCGTGCTGTGAAAATTTTGAGCAAAGAGTACGAGAAAGAAATTGTTATCTCAGAAACTGCAGTTGACCACATCAGTTTTGCCTGTGGCGGTGACGTGAGAAAATCGCTCAACGCAGTGGAATTATCAGTGCTTTCAGGCGATGATGATGGCGAGAAGATTGTTGTATCAGACGATTCTGTGCGTGAGCTTACACAAAAAAGCGCTAATCGCTATGACAAAGACGGCGATGAGCATTACGATATAATTTCTGCGTATCAGAAAAGTATGCGTGGCTCTGACCCTGATGCAGCTGTGCATTATCTAGCCAGATTGCTAGATGCTGGCGACATCATGAGCGCATGCAGAAGGCTTTTAGTCTGTGCTTGTGAGGACGTCGGGCTTGCTTATCCGCAGATTATCCCTATAGTCAAATCTTACGTTGATACTGCACTTCAGCTTGGCTTGCCTGAGGCTAGAATTCCGCTTGCTGATGCGGTTATTATGGTTTCGCTAGCTCCAAAATCTACCACAGGTTATCAGGCGATTAACGCTGCTATGCAGGACGTACAGCTTGGTAAAGGCGGTCCTGTACCACGTCAGCTTCAGAATATGCACTACGATGGTGAGGATAACAGTAACAAAGGTCAGCACTACCTTTATCCGCACGATTATCCTGACCATTACGTCAGACAACAGTACTTGCCTGATGCGTTAAAGGACAAAAAGTACTACAGTTTCGGCGATAATAAGCACGAACAGGCGTTTAAAGCATACTGGGATAAAATTAAATAATGCTCATATTACAGGCGACTTTTAGTCGCCTGTTTTTTTATGCAATACGAGTGTATTTTTATCTTCAGCAGTAAAAAAACAGCCATACTATTACCCATTTATATCTTAGTTTAAAAAAATATTTTAATTTAATCTTAATTGTTATATAATTTTTGTGCATACATATGTTGATATGTATATAATTGACGATTTTGATGTCGTGTTTTTGTGCGTTTTCACCTTTTTGGGCGAAATGAACAAAAAACGGTTTGTGTTTTTATGTATTTGGTATAAGAGCGATCACCGCGGGTTTGATCAAGCGATAAATCAAACTCCGTGTTGGTGTGCATATTACACATTGCCTACAAAAGATTTTTGGCTTTTCTGTCAATTGAGTTTAGTGTGCATAAATTGTAAAATATTAAATGACTATTATATGTATAAGGAGAGAGCTATGAAATTAAGGTATTTCAAGTCGGTAATCAGCGTGTTTTTGATAGCGCTGTTGATTGCTTCGGTTGCTGTTTATTCTACTTCTGCTGTACAGACAGATGTCGCAGAAACTGATGCAAGTGCCGGAATCACAATTCACTATGAAAGCAAAAGTGCGGTTCCTTATGTTTACTACTGGAATGCTCTGCCAAGTGACCTTTCGACATCTTACCCTGGTGCTAAGATGACAAAAGAAGCGTCTATGACAGGCGGATATTGGTATACATATAACTTCACAAGCGCAACAAAAATCAACCTTCTTTTCACTAATGGAAAGACAACACTCGACGGTCAGCTGTCAACTGAGCAGACACGTACAACAGGCGAGTGGTGGTACAAAGATGGCAAATGGACAAAGTACAACCCATACGAACACAAGTATGAGCGTACAGATTTAAGAGAAGATTCAATCTACTTTGTTATCACAACACGTTTCTACGATGGTGACACAGGTAACAACGTACACTGCTGGGATGATAAAAAGGCTAACAACCCTGACTCTGACCCTGCATGGCGTGGTGACTTCAAAGGTCTTATCGAGAAGCTCGACTACCTCAAAGCTTTAGGCTTTAGTGCAATCTGGATCACTCCTGTTGTAACAAACGCATCAGGTTATGACTACCACGGTTACCATTCATTTGACTTCACAAAGGTTGACGTTCGTTACGAGAGTGACGGCGCCACATATCAGGATCTTATCGATGCTGCTCACGCAAAGGGCATGAAGATCATTCAGGACGTTGTATGGAACCACACAGGTAACTTCGGTGATTCTTTCCTCGCTCCAATGTTCACTAAGGAATATGACACTATCAAAGACCTCGGTACAGCT
>JAUMXP010000171.1 GCA_030529125.1 Eubacteriales bacterium
TCTGTGTCTTTGATATTTAGTTTAAGCTCTTGCGCTTTTGTTTCATCAAAGACAACAGCAACAGACGGCTTGAATTCTCTGATTTGTTCTTCTAAAAGTTCAATATTACTATGAGCACTCAAAGCAGACACCTTGAGATTTAGCTTTCTAGCTACGTCTAGTGTCTGTGTACCAATAGAACCTGTTGAACCTAAAATAGAAAGTTTACTTACCATATAAACCTCAATTAAGAAATTACTGTGAAGTACTGAGAAATTAAGTATACAAGTGGAGCACAAAGAATAATACTATCAAATCTATCAAGCATACCACCGTGGCCCGGCATAATTGAGCCGTAATCTTTAATACCACATGCACGCTTGATGATAGAGAATGTTAAGTCACCAAATATTGAAATGATTGGATTGATAATACCAACAATAATCAGTGGAACAAAATTGATAGTTACTGAGTCATAAGCCCACATAAAAATGAAGCCAATAGCAACAGAACAAAGCATACCACAGATTGTACCGCCAATAGCACCTTCTACTGTTTTCTTAGGGCTTATTTCAGGACAAAGCTTGTGTTTACCTAAGAGCATACCGGTAAAGTACGCGCCTGTGTCTGAAAGCCACGGAATAGCGAGCACAAAGATAACCCAGAATGTAGGATAAATTGTTGCTGGATTACACTCGCCAAACAATGGAGCAAGACCGTTAGGACCACAAACAACGTTAGTAAATGAAGCCATAGAAAGAGAAATCAGTGTAACTCCACCGAAAACAAACAGTGTATCCTCTGACTTGATTGTTCTGTGACATAATACAGAAACAACAAACAATACTACAGCAAAAACATAAAGTGGGATAAACACATAATCAGTTGTGCTTAAAAACGGCATTGCAAATCCAAACGCAATAGCAGGTATAGAAACCTTTAAATTCTTGTGTAATCCTTTAGCGCTGAGAAGTTCACCGCACATTAAAGCAGTAACAAGAGAAATAGCAATATTAACTACTACCGGATTATTTTCACCGAAAAACATAATTCCTATACACAGAGCTATTCCTACTGCTGAACTGATAATTCTTACAGCCATTAATCCTCACCTATAACTTTCCCAATAATTTATACTCCACCAAAACGTCTGTTACGTTTTGCAAATTCAATAAGAGCTCTATCTAAATCTTCGCTCTTAAAATCAGGCCACAATACATCCATAATGCAATACTCAGCATAAGCTGACTGCCATAATAAGAAATTGGATGTACGATACTCACCGCTCGGTCGAATAATCAAATCCGGATCCGGCTGACCACAAGTATACATATTGTCAGACAAGAGTTTATCCGTGATATCGTTCACATCAAGCTTGCCTGTTTTTACATCATCTGCGATATTCTTAACAGCGTGGACAATCTCGTCGCGTCCACCGTAATTCATCGCAATATTAAGTACCATACCATCTCGGTCTTTAGACTCTTCCTCATTTTTCTCGATAAGTTCACGCATCTGATCAGAAAAAACTGATCTATCGCCAATGAACTTAACAACAATGCT
The DNA here is from genome assembly GCA_030529125.1 of Eubacteriales bacterium. Classification (GTDB taxonomy): domain Bacteria; phylum Bacillota; class Clostridia; order Oscillospirales; family Acutalibacteraceae; genus Ruminococcoides. Next base: position 1,543 of record JAUMXP010000171.1, read on the forward strand.
GTCGTCCTTAAAATCAGTTATAGCTTCAATCAGATAGTCTTTAAATAGCTTCATGATAGCGTCAACTTCTTTTTGTGGTCGTTTCCAGTTTTCAGTGGAAAAAGCATAAACCGTTAAGTATTTAATACCTATATCGGAACAGTAGCGCGCAATCTTACGAAATGTTTGCGCGCCATGTGTATGACCGGCGGTACGTGGCAGACCGCGTTTTTTAGCCCATCTGCCGTTACCATCCATGATTATTCCGATATGCTGTGGAAGAACAATATCTTTGATAGATAATGTTTCTTCGGATTTTTTAGCTCTTTTAAAAATAGCCATATCAGATTTCCATTATTTCCTTTTTCTTCTTGTCAGCCATCTGGTCAACAACTTTGATAAACTTATCTGTCTGTTCCTGAGTTTTCTTTTCGCCCTGCTTGAGATCGTCCTCTGTCAGCTCGCCATCTTTTTTGAGAGTTTTGAGTTTATCGATAGTATCACGGCGAACGTTTCTGATCTGAACTTTTGTATCTTCAGCGATAGCAGCGATTTCTTTAGCTATTTCTTTACGCTTATCCTCTGTAAGCGGTGGGAAAATAAGACGAATACACTTACCATCATTCTGTGGATTGATACCAATATCAGACATCTGGATAGCTTTTTCAATCATTCGAAGTACTGAAGCATCCCATGGCTGAATTGTGAGTGTTCTAGCTTCTGTTACAGAAACAGCAGCAAGCTGGTTAATAGGTGTTGGTGTTGAGTAATAATCAACAGAAACCTTATCTAAAACTGCAGGGTTAGCACGACCTGCTCTGATTGATTTAAACTCTTCTTCAAGGTGATTGATGCGTCTTTGCATACGCTCTTCTGATTTTGATAATGTAGCTTTCATTATAGTCCTCCATATATTTGAAATATTAATAAAACCTAAAAAATATGCTTATTTATTACAAACTACTGTACCGATATTATCACAGCAAACTGCGTTGTAAATATTATCAGGCTGGTCAACACTGAATACAAGAAGATCGATGTTGTTATCCTTACAGATTGCTGCAGCAGTAGAGTCGATAACCTTTAAGTCTTTTTCCAGTACATCGTGGAATGATAACTCGTTATAACGCTTAGCATCAGGGTTTGTCTTAGGATCACTGTCGTATACACCATCAACCATAGTTGCTTTAAGAATAATCTGAGCTTCAATTTCAGCAGCACGTAAAGCAGCAGCTGTATCTGTAGAAAAGAATGGATTACCTGTACCGCAACCGAAAATAACAACTCTACCCTTCTCTAAATGACGGATAGCTTTGTTTCTGATGTAAGGTTCAGCAATAGCACGCATACCGATAGCTGTCTGTACTCTGACATCGACACCAATCTGCTCAAGAGCATCAGCTACACCTAAAGCGTTAATGGTAGTAGCAAGCATGCCCATGTGGTCAGCACGTGTTCTGTCCATTTTACCACTTGAACGACCTCTCCAGAAGTTACCACCGCCGACAACAATTGCAACTTCTACACCATCTTCAACAAGTTTTTTGATTGGTTTACAGAACTCAAGAACGGTATCAAAGTCAATACCATGCTTACTTTCACCTGCCAATGATTCACCTGAAAGTTTGAGTAAAATTCTTTTATATTTAGAATTCATCATATCACCCCATATTTCTCATTATAGTTATTATAATAATACTACAATATGTTAAATTTGTAAAGGAAAATCAGCCTAATATATACCTTAATTTATAGAATATTTACAATAAAAAAGGAGTGGTCGCAAAACCACTCCTAAATTATGCTAAATTAATTATTTTACCATGCTAGCAACTTCTGCAGCAAAGTCGTCCTGACGCTTCTCGATGCCTTCGCCCTTCTCGAAACGTACGAACTTTGTGATGTTGATTGAACCGCCGAGGTTCTTAGCAACAGACTCAACATACTTAGCAACT
>JAUMXP010000172.1 GCA_030529125.1 Eubacteriales bacterium
GAAGATCCTGATAAACTTATAGATGCTTTTTTTGGTAATTTTGATTACGACCTTGATGCAACAGTATACGAAGGCGAAGATAAGGCAACTATCAAAGCTTCTCTTACAAATACTGATATGTCAAAGGTTATGTCTGCATTTATGACAAAGATTATGAGTATGGCTACTGATCCTTCTATCGCTGAGAAGACACCTGAGGAAATCGCTCAGCTTTCAGTTGAGACTCTTATTGACTGTATGCTTGAAGAAGAAAGCACTGTTACTATGGAAGTAACCGTAACTCTTACTAAGGTTGATGGCAAGTGGGAAGTTAAAACAGATACAACACTTATGAATGCTATGCTTGGTGGCTTGTATGATGCTGCTGCAAGCTTAGGTATGACCGGTAGTATGTAAGTTGATTAAAGCACCTGACTTATGTTAGGTGCTTTTTTATATCTTATATGCAAAAAGTCCCACCAAATTATTTGGTGGGACTTAATTTATTTGTTATTAGTTTTCGCTGTAGATAACTGTTACATCAGGGTGTAACTGAAGAATTGATGCAGGAACCATAGGGTCGATAGGACCAAAGAAAGATTTCTCTACGATTTCCTTTTTAGCAGCGCCGTTAGCAACGAGCAGTACCTTCTTAGCCTGCATGATAGACATCATACCCATTGTGATAGCTGTCTTAGGAACATCGTCAATGCTCTCGAAGAATCTTGCATTTGCTTCGATTGTTGACTGATCGAGTACTACCTCGTGAGTAGGACCAACGAAGTATTTGTCAGGCTCATTAAAGCCGATGTGACCGTCTAAACCGATGCCAAGAAGCTGAATATCAGTGCCGCCTAAATCTTTGATCATCTTGTCGTAAGCTTCGCCTTCAGCTTTTAAGTCTTCTGCACAGCCATTAGGAACAAAAGTCTTAGCCTTATCAATGTTTACATGGTTAAAGAGATTGTCGTTCATAAAGTAACGATAGCTCTGGTCGTTTGAACCATCTAAACCAACATACTCATCAAGGTTAACAGAAGTAACTTCAGAAAAATCAATCTTTCCTGCTTTGTTGTCTTCGATAAGTCTTTTGTATGTGCCGACAGGGGAAGAACCTGTTGCAAGGCCTAAAACGCAGTTTGGTTTGTTGATGATAACTGCTGCAATGATGTCAGCGGCCTTGTTGCTTAATTCTTCGTAAGTTTCTGTTTTAATAAATCTCATAGGAATCTTTCCTTTCTAAATGCATCGGAAACCGACGCAATTACTAGTATAATTATAATACGCAGTATACGCATTGTCTAGTAAAAATTATTCACCACAAATGTGATTTGATAGATAACAATTATCCTATTAGCCTAAAACTGTTTTTTTACTATGCTATATTACACCAACAAAACTGAAATTTCAAGCAACAAAATTTTGATATTTTTGCGTATTTAGTTTACATTTTTGTAAAAAAATGCAAAAAAATCATGTTTTTTGAGCACCATTGACTTTGAATTTTTATATTACCAGTTTGCAAATTAAGTTAGTTACCTTATCAGTATATATTTCACATTTTTTATTTTCTTATATATCGAGCGCAAATAATTTATCGAAAAACAATAAAAAAATATTGACATTCGGTAGTGGGTAGTGTATTTTATAGTTAGAGAATACTTTTCGGAGGTTTATTATGCTGAAAATTTCAACGAAGTTATCAAATACTTTATCGTTTATTATCGCTGTCATATTTCTTGTCCTGTGTGTAGCAGCTGTGTTTTTTATGCCTATGGTTATTAATATGCTTATTGACACACCTGACAACATAGGCGACAGGGGCTCTATTACAACAGCGGGTCGAGTTTTTGTTCATATTGTTTCTTACATACTGTTGTCTGTATTTATGATGGCTGATGTGTTGTCGATATTTCTGCTGTTCAGAGTTAGAAAAGGTAAGGTGTTCACACCAATCAGTGTTTCCCTTATTCGTGGAGTGTCATGGTGCTGTTTTGGTATCAGTGTTACGTTTTTATTACTCGGGATCTATTTTCAACTTGCATTTATTATGGCATTTCTGGCATTTTTCCTCAGTGTATGTCTGAGAGTAGTCAAGAATGTTATCGAAGAAGCGACAGAAATCAAACAAGAAAATGATCTTACAGTGTAGGTGATAGTATGATTGTAATTAACCTTGATGTGATGATGGCTAAGCGTAAAATGTCACTCAACGAGCTATCGGAAAAAGTCGGCATAACGCTAGCAAATCTCTCGATTCTAAAAAACAATAAAGCAAAAGCAATTCGATTTTCCACTTTGGATGCTATTTGTAAGGCGCTTGATTGCGCGGTGGAGGATATAATCGAATATGTTGAAGATTAAGGAGGGTTACTATGAATTATAACCAATACGATCCTAGATCATCATTTTCGCAAAATCCGTACCAGTCACAACCACCGATTATCCCATACTATTATCAGCAGGCACCACAGGTAATTAAGCCTAAAAAGCCAAGACGTGTTTTCTCGTCTACAGAAACTGTTTTTGCGTGGATAGTTTATGTGCTTGCGTACTTATTCTGTTTGTCTGTTCCGATAAACAAAAATCCGCTCGGTGCTTTTGTTGTTATCGTCCTTATGTTTTCCAGCACCTTTGTTGTTATGCTTATCAAAGGAAGAAAACTACAGATTATGCCGCTGTTAGTCGGCATTTCAGCTGTAGTTATTTCTACTGGGTTAATTCTTACGGCTAACGGACTTCTGCACTTTTTTGCATTTCTTTATTCACTGGTTGCGTACTGCTATTTTCTCTACGGAATGTCTGGTGATCGCTTATTCCGTTTCACTGATGGGGTAGTTATTGACTTTGTAAAAGCAGTGTTTGTAATGCCGTTTTGCTCGTTCACAGAATTGTTCAGAGTAATTTTTTCCAGTAAGTCAAATAAAAGCGGACGTCTGATCCTCAAAATTTTGATTGGTGTAGCTATCACTATTGTGCCAACAGTGGTTATTATAGCATTGTTATCATATGACAGTGGATTCAGCGATCTTATGAGCAGAATATTCAACTTTGAGAATTTTGATATATTCAAGCATATTACTTCGCTCAGTTTTGCTTTTCCGATTGGCGCATGTGTGTATGGCTTGTATATATCATCGACAGACAATAAATGTAAGAATATTCTTACTACAGAATCATGCGAGAATAAGCTCAGAAAAATTCGTATCGCTCCGGTTATTACCGTGCTGACAGCAGTGATACCGATCCTGTTTATTTATGTTGTTTTCTTTATTTCGCAGTGGCAGTACTATGTTTCGGGCTTTACAGGAACACTACCAGAAGACTTCAGCTACGCACAATACGCGCGTGAAGGTTTCTTCCAGCTTTGTGTAGTATCAGTGATTAATCTGGTTATTCTGATAATTGTCTCATTGTTTATGAAGCGCAGAGATAACAAGCCATCGATTATATTAAAGCTTCTGTCAATAATTATT
>JAUMXP010000173.1 GCA_030529125.1 Eubacteriales bacterium
AACTCTGGCTACAGGTACGTATTCAACAGCACCTGCAGATGCTTTGCCTACAGTATAGGATAAACCAGCGCTGTGACGCTTTTTGATGATGACACCGTGAGCACCGGCACACTCAGCAGTACGGATAATCGCACCTAAGTTATGCGGGTCTTCGATCTCATCTAAAATAACAATGAACGGAGCCTCATCACGCTCTTGAGCGAGGTTCAGAATATCCTCGACAGTTGAGTATTCTTTGATTGCAGCAATAGCGACGATACCCTGATGTGTAGCACCGTTGGTCATGAAATCGAGCTTTTTAGAATCAACTTCTTTTATAGTGATTCCCTTTTTCTTAGCTTTTGATATAATGGCAACTATAGCACCTGCGTGGTTGTTTTTAGAAACCAGTATGCTCTCTATCGGGCGGTTAGACGCAAGTGCCTCTGATACAGGGTTGCGACCTGCGATAATATCATCTTTTTTATCTTTATTCTGAATATCCATTTCATACACCTTTACACATTATGTGGTAGACTTATACTAAGTAAGTATACCACATATAGTTTGATAAGATATTTATTTTTTAGAATAAAGTCCGCTTTTTATCAGGTTTTATCAAGAAAAATTGCACCTTCGTCTATGTTTTTGCCGATAATTCCGTACATGCATGTAACAGGATCTTTGAACAAGTCAGCCTTAGGCGGAAAAACAGTAAAGCTGAAGAACATCATGAAGTACAGCATAATGAGCATCACTGCTACAGGGAAGTAGTCAGTGATAGTGTTTTCTTTTGTGGTAAGGTAGTAAGAAATAGTTTGCGAGAGCAAGGTGAATACAAACGATGAAAGTAAATCAAGCCACAATATTGGTTTAGATGTAAACAGGTTGTAAGCGTAGAAAAATACAATTATGCTCAAAGACAGAAAATAAAGTGAAATAGTTTTTGCTACAACAAACTTTTTGAATGGCGGTTTTACTGCGAGCAGTTCAATCGCGGTCCACAAAGTAAAAGCTACAGCAAAAATCTTGACGTGTTCCCACACGCTCTCGTTTACTGCTCCAAATAGGATAGATAGTACAGAGCCTCCTGACCAATCGTAAACAAAATGAAGTACAGATGCAATCAGGTATATTATTGGTACGCCGATAAATTCGAGTATAGTGAATAACTTTTTATTCATAAATAAACCCCCATCACATATTCTGTAAAAAATATATGACAGGGATAAAGCTATAATACTTATATTAATATGAATATTGTGGTGGACAACAGTGCGCCTATCGAGAAAAACATACATGCAGTTAGCAGTCGTGAAAGTAGTACGCTTTTTGGCTTTGCTGATGATACAGTGTCCATAGAGCTCAGCAGTTTTCGTGCTTCTTTCTCCAGTAATTCGCGCGAAATAGAAGCGCACTCGGGTCGTAACACTAAAAACGCTCTTTCGTAGTATCTGTTGTCTGTATCAGCGACTTCAATCACCATGTGATTAATACCCTTAATCATAGTACACCGTCCTTTTTATTTACCAATATCTTTGGCACAGGATATAAAAAATATTCACTTTAGCGTTTTATTTTTCCTTCTAGACAACATATTTTTACTAATAAAAATTTGAATTTCGAAATATACTTTTTGTATTATTCCTGATTGAAATTAATTATGTTGAAAACTCTGTGGAAAACAAGGAAAACTATCTCAAAAGAGCTTGTAAATATCTATATTAGAGCATTTGTTGATGATTCACGGTTTTATGTTAAAAAACAAGCTATAAGTTCTTTATGTGAAAATAAAGGAAATTTTTCTACAAATAGTAATATTTTTCAAGTCAACAGCTTTTTTGAAAAATAAATAAAAAAAGAAGACTTTCTAGAGAAAAGTCTTCTTTTAAACTTTAATATATAAGATTGCTCAGAACAGGAGATAAAAACTGCTCGCATAAAATAATAGTTATAGTACCGTTGAATACACCAAGTATCAGACCACCGACTACATCGCTGAAATAATGAACTCGCAGGTACATTCTTGAAAAACTGATTATAAGTGCTACTGCGATAACAGGAAGAAAAATATACGCAGGGCAACGTAGTACGGCAACTGTAACAGCAGTGAACGAAGATGCTGTGTGACCGGACGGGAAAGAATGGTCTTTAGGCGGTTTTATAATCATATCATCTTTATGAATCGATTTGCTAGGTCGCGCTCTTCTGAAAAGCGGTTTTAGTATAAACTCACCACTGACAAATGTAACACCCAGAGCAAGGGTCAGAAAGATTCCCGTCTCTCGTGTGCTTTCCATAATCATAAACGGAAAACTCAGAGTTATCCACCAGATGAAAGCACCGTTGCCAATCAGCGTGAAAAAAACCATTATTTTATTTAAGATAGGATTATACATACGAGAGATTTCTTTAACCACGAAATCGTCTATGCGTCGTATTAGTCTGAACATATTATTGTTTCAACCCTTTTGTTCGCTGATGCTAATAAATAGTGTTTTATTTTTCTAGTATTATAGCATACAAGTCTTGATTTGTGTAGATTTTCTCATAGTAATATTGAAAAAATATTGAATTTTTTAAAGAAAAATAGTTGACAAACCTTATTTTTGGTGCTAGACTTTATAAAAAATTATAAAGGCTGTGACGAAGACGGCTTTATTTATCAGTTTTCAGAGAGTCGGTGGATGGTGCAAACCGACAACGGATATTTAAACAGCCCATCACTTCTGAGCCGGAGGCCCGAAAGCGTTGTTAGTAGACGTCTCCCGTGATTGCTGCGTAAAGGCATAGGGGTTGTTAGACCCTGAGAGTGGCAGATATTATCTGCAATTTGAGTGGTACCGCGAGTGTATTTTACACCCGTCTCAAAGGTTTCTTTGAGACGGGTTTTATTTATTTTATTATTGTTTTATCCTAGAAGGAGGAATCGTTATGGCGACAGTTGAAACTAAAAAGCTACTTGAGGTGGCCGTACGAATTAAAGAAATGCGTGAGATCTTCGGCTTTTCCGTAGAAGAAATGGCGAAGAAAACAGAAGTAAGTGTACAGGAGTATTGTAATTTTGAATCAGGTAAACAGGATTTTCCTTTTACTTTTATTCATAAGTGCTCTTTAGCTTTTAATATTGGTATTTCTGACTTGCTCGAGGGTAAAAGCGCGCTCTTGTCTTCCTACACTGTTACCAGAAAAGGTCAGGGTCAGCAGACCGCTAAAGAAGACGGTATTGAAATCCAGAACTTAGCACCATGGTTTAGAAAGAAAATCTCAGAACCATACTTTGTTACATATAAATATTCACAGGAATTACAGGATAAGCCAATCCACCTTACTAAGCATTCCGGTCAGGAATTTGACTTTATCTTAAAGGGCAGACTGAAAATCCAGGTAGGGGACAATGTTGAGTATCTCTCAGAGGGCGACAGCATCTACTACAACAGTTCAACTCCTCATGGTATGATCGCTGTTG
>JAUMXP010000174.1 GCA_030529125.1 Eubacteriales bacterium
AAGCACCGCACTTAACGCACTTAGCTGTGTCGATTTCGTAAGCTGGCTTCTTCTTACCAGGAGCCACATAGTCAGTAACAGTGATAGCACCTGCTGGACACTGTCTAGCACACATTGAACAACCAAAGCACTTGTCTTTGATGATAGAAAACTCGAGGAGATCCTTACAAACGCCTGCTGCACACTTCTTGTCTACAACGTGCTGGATGTACTCATCACGGAAGTAGTGGAGTGTAGAGAGAACAGGGTTTGGAGCTGTCTGACCAAGACCGCACAGTGAGTTGTCCTTGATGTAGTGGCAGAGCTCTTCCATCTCGTCAATCATCTCGAGAGTACCCTGACCCTTAGTGATCTTGTCGAGCATCTCAAGAAGTCTCTTAGTACCGATACGGCATGGTGTACACTTACCGCAAGACTCGTCAACAGTGAACTCTAAGAAGAACTTAGCGATGTCAACCATACATGTTGTCTCGTCCATAACGATAAGACCGCCGGAACCCATCATAGAGCCGATAGCGAGAAGGTTATCGTAGTCGATAGGGATATCGAGGTGTTCTGGTGGGATACAACCGCCTGAAGGACCACCTGTCTGAGCAGCCTTGAACTTCTTGCCGTTTGGAATACCGCCACCGATTTCCTCTACGATAGTTCTAAGTGTTGTACCCATAGGAACTTCTACAAGACCTGTGTGTTCAATCTTACCACCAAGAGCAAATACTTTAGTACCCTTAGATTTCTCTGTACCGATTGACTGGAACCAGTCAGCACCTTTTAAGATAATTCTAGGAATGTTAGCGTATGTTTCAACGTTGTTTAAGATAGTTGGCTTTTTGTACAGACCCTTAACAGCTGGGAATGGAGGACGAGGTCTAGGCTCGCCACGCTTGCCTTCGATAGATGTCATGAGAGATGTTTCCTCACCACATACGAAAGCACCAGCACCAAGTCTAAGCTGAATGTCAAAGCAGAAATCTGTGCCAAAGATGTTGTCGCCAAGCAGACCATACTCGTGAGCCTGATCGATAGCGATCTGGAGACGGTTAACAGCGATAGGGTACTCAGCACGAACGTAAACGTAACCCTTTGTAGCGCCGATAGCGTAACCAGCGATAGCCATAGCTTCGAGTAATGCGTGTGGGTCACCCTCTAAGATAGAACGGTCCATAAATGCACCTGGGTCACCTTCGTCAGCGTTACAGCAAACGTACTTCTGATCAGCGTCATTAGCTGCAGCAAACTTCCATTTTAAACCTGTAGGGAAGCCAGCACCGCCACGACCACGTAAGCCTGAAGCTAAGATAGTCTCGATAACCTCAGTAGGTGTCATCTCTGTCAGAACTTTACCTAATGCTGCGTAACCATCCATAGCGATGTACTCGTCGATCTTCTCAGGGTCGATAACACCACAGTTTCTGAGCGCGATACGCATCTGCTTAGCATAGAAAGCAGTTTTGTTAAGTGATTTGATAGTATCTTCTTCTACAGTCTCCTGATAGAGAAGTCTTGTTACGATTCTACCCTTTAAGAGATGTTCTTCAACGATCTCAGGGATATCTTCGATTTTAACCATTGAGTAGAAGCTACCCTCTGGGTAGATAACTACGATTGGGCCGAGAGCACAAAGACCGAAGCAACCTGTTGTGATAACGTTAACTTCTTTCTCTAAACCGCGAGCTGCGAGTTCTTCTTTGAGCTTCTCAACAATTTTTAAACTGTCTGAGGAGGTACATCCGGTACCGCCGCAAACAAGCACATTAGAACGATACATTATTTGTCCTCCTTATTATTTGTAAGCACCGATTGTGTACTCAGTAACTACGTTTCTGTTAACGATATGGTCGTTAACGATCTTAGCTACCTTTTCAGGTGTCATTTTAACATAAGTGATTTTGTCCTCACCTGGGATTTCGATTTCAACAACAGGCTCGAACTGACAGATGCCGATGCAACCTGTCTGTGTGATAGTAACATCCTGCAGATTTCTCTTCGCAACTTCCTCAGTGAAAGCGTTGAGTACCGGGCGAGCACCTGCAGCGATACCGCATGTAGCCATACCAACCAGAACCTTAACAGCGTTTGGATTCTCTTTTCTCATGTTGAGCTCAAACTTTGCCTTATCTCTGATTGCCTGTAATTCAGCTAAAGATTTCATTTTACTGCACCTCCGTATATAATACTAGATTGTTCTTCTAAAAATCCGCCTATCCACTCTAAAACATCAGGGGTATTAAGCGGAACATCGTGACCCAAAATTTCTCTTAATTCACGTGTATCGAGTGTAAACTCTCCGCAGTCAGTGCGGTGAGAAAACACAAAGTCAATGTCAGGATTACACTGAATAAGAATTTTGACAGTGGAGTTGATGTCACCTAAAGGGGTCATATCAACACTGGACTTAACAAAGTGAGCATGTAAGGTGGTGCCGACATCGACTGTTGAGTCGATAGCTAAATCACCGCCTGTCTGCTCAGCCGCCATCTTAAACAACGGAACACCTAAACCGACTTTTCTTGTAGTACGTGTGGTGAAGAATGGGTCAATGACTGACTCGACCTGTTCTTTAGTCATACCGCAACCGTTATCTTTGACATAAATGTCTAGGTAATCATCTTTGTCACTCTCGAAAACTTCGATAGTAACAAGTGTTGCTTTGGCTGTGATACAGTTCTGAGCCACATCCATAACGTTAAGAGATAACTCTCTCATAGATTAGTCCTTGTATTTAGCAAGGATATCCGGAATCATATCTGCTGTAAGTCTGCCGTAAACATCATCGTTGATTGTGATAACCGGAGCAAGACCGCATGCACCGATACAACGACAAGCTGTAAGTGAGAACTTACCGTCTAAAGTACACTCTTCAGCACCGATACCAAGCTCTTCTGAGAGTTTATTCAGAACATCGCCTGAACCCTTAACGTAACAAGCTGTACCCATACATACAGAGATGTTGTACTTACCCTTAGGGGAAAGAGCAAACTGAGAGTAGAAAGTTGAAACACCATAAACTTCCTCGAGTGGAACGTTGAGGCCTTCAGCGATCATAGTCTGAACTTCCTGTGGCAAGTAACCGTAGATTTCCTGTGCCTCCTGAAGTACAGGCATAACAGCACCCGGGTCATCAATATGTTTAGCGATGACAGCCTTGAGTTCTGCTTCCTGCTCAGGTGTACCCGCAAATGGGATACTACTGATTTTTTTAAGCATCTTTTTTCCTCCTGATTAGAAAATTATGTACTTGAATTGTAGCAAAATAATTCGTATATGCACACGAATAAATTATAGCACGAAAATGCGCGAATGTCTATATAAAAAAGAGGAAAATAGGACTAAAAATAAAGAAAATTGTCAAAAAATTATCAATCTTTTTGTAAGTTTTAACAGTTAGCATAGGCTAACTGCAGAAATCACTTGTAACAACACACAAAAGAATGGTGCTAATATTC
>JAUMXP010000175.1 GCA_030529125.1 Eubacteriales bacterium
TAGGCATTCTTGTCACAAAGATCGTCGGTATATTTAGTTCTTCCTGTGACTTTATCAAAAGCGTCAAGTCGCGGAATACTCTTACCTACTACCATAGCTTTCGCCTCCTATATGTTAAAAAGCATACACTCTTCCTTATACTTTAGTAATTATAACATAATATCTAGCGAATTTAAAGTGGTTTTTTATATATTTTTTTGAAAAAATCGGTAGATATGGCATCTGTTTGAGTATCCATTTTATTGACAACGCATAATAATTTTTGATAGAATAAATTAGATATGGAAGTGTTTTTATGGATAAAACAGTCGGTTGCGTACTGATGGCTGCCGGAGATGCTAAGCGCTTTGGCGAAAACAAACTTAATCGAAAGTTCAAAAGCAAATCGCTCATAGACATCGCTTTAGCAAATATTCCAAGCGAAAAACTAGATTGCATAGTAGTTGTATCTCAATACGAAGAAGTGCTAAAAAAGGCTAGCGACCTTGGTTTTCATACTGTAAAAAACAAGCATCCTGACTACGGCATCAGTCACACAATCAAGCTTGGGCTCAAAGAAGTCGATCATTGCGACGCTGTGATGTTTATGGTATCTGACCAACCGCTACTCAAAAGAGAAAGTGTTAATAACCTGATAGATTATTATCATAAAAACAGTGATTTCATAGTTGGTTTAGGATATAACGGCATAAGAGGAAATCCGTGTATTTTCCCAAGCATATATTTTGATGAGCTTAGAGAACTCAACGAAGACCACGGTGGCAACCAGGTTATCAGAAAGCACGAAGACAAGCTACTGATTTGTGAAGCTTCACATCCTGACGAACTGTCAGATATAGATACAAAAGAGGATTTATCACTTTTACAAAACACAGAGGTTTAACATGGCTGTATTAACTGTCAACTCAAGACAATTTAATATTACGGACAACACCACTTTGATGAGGTTCTTGCGTGATGATCTGCACCTAACCTCTGTCAAAGACGGATGCTCACAAGGAGCTTGTGGTACTTGTACAGTTCTTGTAGACGGTAAGGCGCAGAAAGCGTGTCTGTTTTCAGTGCAAAAATATGACGGAAAGTCTATCATCACTACTGAAGGTCTGAGCGAAAGAGAAAAAGAAGTATATGCTTATGCTTTTTCACAAGTTGGCGCTGTTCAATGTGGTTTTTGTATTCCGGGTATGGTATTGTGCGCTAAGGCGCTTATCGACAACAATCCGAATCCTACTGCAGTTGATGCTCAAAAAGCTATCAGGTCAAATTTATGCAGATGCACAGGATACAAGAAAATTATTGATGCCATTTTGCTTGCTGCTGAAATTTTCAGAGAAAACAGAGAAGTTCCTAAAACCGATTTCACAGGTTTGCTTGGCGAAAGCATGCATAGAGTTGATGCAAATGATAAAGTTTTAGGTGAAGCTATCTACGCAGACGATATTTATTATGATAATATGATCTACGGTTCAGCACTCAGAAGTGCTTATCCACGAGCAAGAGTATTATCAATTGACACAAGCAAGGCTAAAGAGATCGACGGAGTGGTCGCTGTACTCACAGCAGATGACTTAGACGGAAATCAGAAAATCGGTCATTTAAAAAAGGATTGGGATGTACTGATTCCCGTCGGCTCTGTCACGCATTATCTGGGCGACGCAATCGCACTTGTTGCGGCAAAAACTCAAAAAGCTCTTGAAGAAGCTAAGAAATCAATCATCGTTGAATACGAAGAGTTGCCAGCTGTGTTCTCCCCTGCAGATGCGCTAAAAGAAGGCGCCCCGCTTGTTCATCAAAGCGGTAACATACTGCATACCGAACATCTTGTCAGAGGCAATGCAGACAAAGTAATCAACGAAAGTAAATACAAGGTAACCACTCATTACAGTTTGCCATTTACTGACCACGCTTTTATGGAACCAGAATGTGCAGTTGCTGTACCTGAAGATAACGGTGGCGTACACATATTCAGCGGTGATCAGGGTATATACCAGACACAGAAAGAGTGTGCTGAAGCGCTAGGCATACCTATAGATAAAGTTCGTGTTACTGCAGCTATTGTCGGCGGTGGTTTCGGCGGCAAAGAAGACATGAGTGTACAGCACCACGCTGCTATACTTGCGCATAAAACAGGTCTACCAGTAAAAGTACACTTCACTCGTGACGAAAGCTTGCTGGTACACCCAAAGCGTCATGCTATGGAGATGGACTTCACAACCGCATGTGATGAAAACGGTAGGCTCACCGCGATGAAAGCGGTTATCACCTCAGACACTGGCGCGTATGCATCACTGGGCGGTCCTGTGCTTCAGCGAGCATGCACTCATGCCGCAGGTCCATACAACTATCAGGTTATTGATATTTTCGGACAGGCTGTTTATACCAACAATCCACCCGCAGGTGCATTCAGAGGTTTCGGTGTAACACAGAGTTGTTTTGCAACAGAGCAGAACATCAACCAATTAGCGCAGATGGTTGGCATCTCCCCGTTTGAGATGCGATACAGAAATGCGCTTAAACCAGGCGACATCCTGCCTAACGGACAGATAGCAGATAGTAGCACTGCGTTAATCGAAACACTTGATGCAGTAAGAGATATTTACGAAAAGCACCCTGATTGCGGTATAGCCTGCGCTATCAAAAACAGCGGTCTCGGTGTTGGTGTTCCTGACACAGGCAGATGCAGAATTGAAGTCAGAAATTCTATAGTCTATGTTCACTCAAGCGCTGCGTGTATTGGTCAGGGTATGGGCACTGTACAAGTACAGATGATAAAGCAAACTTGCAATCTCCCTATAGACGCTATTGAATATTGTATTCCTGACACAAGCACCGCACCAAACGCAGGAAACACCACAGCATCGCGACAGACACTCTTCACAGGCGAAGCTGCAGTAAGAGCTGCAAGATTACTCAAGGCTGATCTTGATAAAGAAGGCTCACTCGATAAACTCAACGGCAGGGAATACTTAGGCGAATACACAGGTATAACCGATAAAATCGGCTCAGATAAAGCAAACCCAGTAAGCCATATAGCATACGGCTACGCAACCCATCTTGTAATTTTAGACGAAGATGGAAAAATCAGCGAAGTTGTAGCCGCTCATGATGTTGGCACACCTGTAAACCCTAAAGCGATTGAAGGTCAGATTGAGGGCGGAGTTGTTATGAGCTTAGGCTACTCATTAACAGAGGATTTTCCGCTTGAAAACGGCAAGCCTAAGGCAAAGCTCGGCACACTGGGACTGTTCCGTTCAACAGACACACCTAATGTTACCGCTATTATTGTATCAAAGCCTGACACAGCTCTAGCTTATGGTGCCAAAGGCATAGGCGAAATCTGCTCTATTCCTACCCCACCTGCTGTGGCTCTTGCGTACTATAATCGCGACAAAAAACTACGCAC
>JAUMXP010000024.1 GCA_030529125.1 Eubacteriales bacterium
AATTCGGTGCTCAGTTTGAAAGAGTGTTACCTGTATCAAGTGTAGCAAATACATAAGAAAATATATACAAGACCAAGAAAAGGCAGATATAGCTTTAGATAAGTTAAGCGTAAAAGAATACGAAGACCCATTTGCTAAATAAACCTAAACCCCTTAAGGGGTAAGCCAAAGAGGCAAAAGCAATAAGGTTTGAACAAAGCGAAAACCCGCGCCTTGAGACGCGGGCTAGTAACGGGGCTTATAGCCCCTGTGCAAACCACCCGTTTGACGGGTGGTTATGATTATAAAGCTTTTACATCAAACAGTCATCAAGCTTTTTGCGATAGCAATCATCTTCGTTAACCTTGACATAATTTAGTTTTTCTAGGCGTTAAAAACGGCTCCGATAATTCGTATATCGTTTTCACATAAATGCTCTATAGCGTCATTGATAATAGTATGTTCTCAGTACCTTGATGTTTACATTCGAAATAGCTGATACGGTACCCTCTATGTTTGACCCTTTGTAGTATGCCATCTTGTTAAACAAAGGCCCTTTTGGAATGTAAACCAGATATTTATGCAGTTCAACTTTTATGCCTGTATATGAAGTGTCGTATATTTCTATTTCGGTGTCGAGATATGACGTGTTTCCGCAACTGTCGGTTACTCTGAATTCTATAGGATATCCGCCGACTGTCATATTATCAATGACAGAATCAAGACCATATCTGATTTTTTCCGAAAGATCTCCGTCGAGACAGCTTGTCGCCCCAACGTTTTTGAATATATCAATTTTTGTTCCAACGACATAACTCAAAGGTTCGTTGAGCGTGAAGGTTGGCTTGGAGTAATTGGTGTAAACTAGTGTTCGTTCATATCTTCCGACATTCATATTTTCATCAATAGCTACATATGAAACGATTCTTTCGTTTCCGTTTATGAAGTCAGACATTTTTTCAACGATAATAGTATCACTTACATCACCCGAAGTTTCGTCATACGCACTCATACCCGCAAGTAGACCTTCTTCAGTGATTTTGACACTGCCGGTAATTGTGTCGCTGTCTGCAGTTATAACGGGAGCAGTAACATCATCGATTTTGCTTTTGAAGTGGTTATATGAGATGAAGACGGATATGGATATCACCAAAATGATAAAGCAAATAATCTTTTTATTTTTCATGACGTTCTCCTTGCGTAGTGACATAATACATAACATTCTATTTATCACAAATCTAAATGAATTAAAGCGAATTCTATAATAATCATTAACAATATAAAAAGGCAGGTATTCTGAGAGGTTCTCAAAGCAGCTGCCTTAATTTATTGGATTTCATCGATAATGTGCGAACAAACTGCTGGATTTATGCGATATACAGTGAGTCAAGTATATCTAAATGAGATTTTAAAGGGATATCTTTTGTCATACTTAACTTAGAGCAAAGCAATAATATTTTTCATCACAACATCGCATTAAGGCTTATCCAAAAAGTACATAATAACTGAATATGTTTGTCAATAAAGAGCGGTTTTGTACACTACACCCCGATGCGGTTTGGATAATATAAAGTTGCCTGAGAGAGTCCGTGGTACTCAGCACAAAATTCGACAACTGTTTAGTCATTTTTTGTGAAAAAACTATTGAAATTATTTATATATAGGTGTATACTAAAACAGTGTATATAAGCTATTGCTATACACTGGCGAAATAGACCTGTTTTTATAGGTATTTGTGATGTTTTATGTGAGGTGATAAAGGTGAAATTGGTAAAAGGTTTTCACATAAGAAATATTGCGGACGAAATACTAGCTGTTCCGACCGGAGAAGTAGCAAAAGTTCTGTCCGGTTTGGTAACACTCAATGAAACGGGAGCGTTTTTGTTTGGTTTGCTTATCGAGGAGCAGAGTGAAGAAAGCTTGTTGAAGGCTTTGGTTACTAAATACGACGTAAGCGAAGAAGATGCTGAAAAAGATATTGCTGAGTTTATCGGTGTTCTCAGACACTATAATTTAGTTTCTGAAGATTGAACACGATTTATAGGCGTTGATACTATAGGTTTAACCCAGATTGTTTAGGAGGAATTTTATGTTTAAGAAACAACACATTAAGAAGCTCGCTGTTGTGTGTATTGCTTTAGTTTTGATAATTGTCAGCGTACCGTTAGTAACGGGAGCAGGCGGATTTCAAGAGCTGTTTTCTTTGGATACACAGAGCAACAATGACGCACAAGAGCTCGGTTTACTTGGAGACGCAAATCAAGATGGTCAAGTAACTGTCATTGATGCGACTACAATACAGAAACATTTGGTAGAATTGCTTACTCTTGATGATATAGGTATGCTTTTGGCTGATGTAAACGAAGATGGAACAGTCAGTGTTATGGATGCGACACTTATTCAAAGATGGGTTGCAAAAATTGACGATGACACTAATATCAACACGATTTTGAACCAAAAAGAAAATCCGGGCACAGATGCTGATGATGAATCTACACAGCCAACGGCTGCGACAGAAGCTGGGTCATCTTCAGAAGAGGAAACTCAGCCTGCTACAGATTCGGCATGCAACTTGCAGTTTTCTAAGTACGGCATATACACAGGTGCTTATGTCGAGGACGGTACTGATGATTATGTAGAAAATGTTGCTGTACTTATGGTGACAAATATTTCAGATAAATATCTCGAGTACGCTGTTGTTACATTTGATATCAGTGGCACTCCTGCGGCGTTTACTGTTACAGGACTTGCTCCGGGAGAAACGGCTTGGGTGCTTGAGCAGAATAAGCTCGTAATCGAAGAAGACGCAGAGTTTACATATATGGACGATATCACCACCTTTGCTGATGATAACTCGAAAGAAGCTTTAGGCGTTGATGTTACCTTAGGCGATGGTCAGTTGACCGTTGAGAATAATAAAGACGAAGACCTCAAGAGCGTCTATGTTTATTATAAGCTCCGTCACACAGACGGTAATTTCCTTGGCGGTATAACCTATCGTGTACCTATGGGCGATTTAGCTAAGGGTGAATCAGCATCAGCCGTTGCGGTGCATTGTGATGGCAAAAACTGCGAAGTAGTAAGAATTGATTGGGAGGGATAAGAATGAAAATTAAAAATCTATGCAACAGAGCTATATCTTTTGCTCTCAGCCTTATCCTTGTTTTTGGTATGGTTACTGTTGGGCTTATTGCGACTCCACTGACTCAGGTTGAGGCTGCTACTACTGTAACAACTGCGGATCTTAGCAAAAGAGCTTATCTTGACGGTGTTTATATCATTCGTCTTGCATCTAACCCTGACTATGTTCTCTCCGGCAGAATGTCAGTAGGTGCGATGACTATACAAAAATACACACCGGGCTCTGAAGGACAGATGTTCGTTGTTATGAGTAACAAGGCTGATGTTCTGGAAAATTCTACCTATGGTAGAGATTATGGTATCAGACCTGTTAATATAGATTGGTTCCTTGCAACCAAGAATTCAACAGGTGCTACACAGAATGAAACAAACACTCAGACGACAACTAAAAACTTAAAAGGAGAGAACTTCCCTCAGCCTGAGGCGATCACCAATCAGATGCTATGGTATTTCGAAGAACTCGGAAACAATAAATTCAAAATTCGAGCAAAGTCTTGCCCTGAATATACTTTGGCTACAAAGACAGCTACTCCTACAGGTATGACAGCCTTATATGACTACGCTTGTTCAAATGCCAAAATGATGGAGTGGATACTCGAGCCTGTTTGTGTTTCAAAAAGAGTTTCCTCTGGTACATTTGCGCTGAAAAACTATTATTGGTGGTCAGGAACTAACGACACCATTGCCGTAAATGGTACGTACCATGACGGTAAGACTGCAATGTGCATGAACAACTCCGGTGGACGTAGTACAGAGGGTAACTATATGCAGCTATATAGAGCTGACTTTACGCATGCGATGTATTACGTTATTGATGAAACCTCTGACGGTTACTACACTTTGACAAACCGAGGAAATGGTAGATACATTAGAGCTAATGACAGCACCGGTAACGTGGAACTCGGTACTTACGCTGACGGTACACCTGCTGATAACGAAAAATGGAGTATAATTCCTATTACCTGTGCCGGATCAAACCGATATGCATTTGTTAATTTCAAAAGCGGTTTATATCTTGGAACTGTAGGCGACGCGATTACACAAGGTACAAAGGTAAACACGAGTAAAATTAGAGAAGATCGTATCGGATGGCAGGGTAAGTCTATCTGGTGTCTGCATTCTGAGCTTGAATTTGCAGAAAACTATCAGCAGGCTGACCTTGTTGCATATGACACAGATGTTTATGCTTCTACCTTTGATAAATCAAACACAATCAGTCTGCCTATCAAGCTTTTCGACTATCGTGCAGACGGTATGCTGTTTGAATATGCGTCAAACGAATCAACAGCTACGACTAAAACTCACACAAACGGCGCTGTTTATAATATGGGAAACAACTTGGGCTTTGGTCTTACCTTCGGTTCAAACGGCTACAACTCAGGTAATCTCGGCTCATGGTATGGCAAAGCTATCGGTACCAACTACAACTCCACTGCCGGAGCTTTTGGTACAACAGGATATACAAACAGCGTTTTACAGGTAAATGCAAAGAATACAGATGTTGATTTTTCAGTCGACAAGGTTGTAAAAGCATTGGGATACACATTGTTCCAGGATCAGACCAGCGGTTGGGCATCTGTCGGCCTTATGCAGCCTGCACTTGCTGAAGACGGTTATCCTATATATTCTGAGAAAACAGTTACTTACGTTGCCAATATGCTAAAGCAGACTCTTATGATAAGCCAAAAAACAGGCAACAATTATAACTATAATCATGTTACAGGTGAAGCAAACTTTGCTTCTTCAAATGGTTCGACACTTGCCATGAGCCTAAGATATATGCTTTCAGGGAATACATCACCATCTACGGCTCTTTCAAATGTAGCTATAGGTAACTATGCTCAGACTCACGCAAAGCGTGCTCAGCTTATCCAACCTTTTAATGATGTAAAAGCAGCGAATGCTATAAATACCTTTATGGATGCAGCGTATTTTCTGCTTAACTCCTTGTTCCTCGAGGATTCTTATAATAATTATTCTAACAATAATGTACCATATACATCTATTGTGCTGACAAGTGTTCAGAACAAGGACGGCAGAACAGGATATATATTTGACTCTGCCTTTACAGACAACGCTTCCGCATATAAGGGCGCCTCTGCTGTAAAGTACAATTCTTCCGATGGTACAATTCGAAACACATCTGCAGCAGGTAAAAGTATGGTTTACTGGGGTAATGCAAAAGACGCTATAGCAGCAAGGCATTCCTTCATGCCTATCAGAACCACAGACGGAGACACCTCCAATGTTTACGGTGCACAGTCACAAACAAACTCTCCTTATGTGTTTGATGACGGTGTAACATCATCACACACCGGTGGAACCAACCCTGAGTATAAAAACAGAAACTACAACTTTATTCTTCAGTCAGAGGGTACCTTTATCTACCACGAGGAGAAAGACTTGTTCTTTGAATTCGAGGGTGATGATGACGTTTATATGTTTATCAACGGCCAGCTCGTTCTTGACATCGGTGGTGCACACGCTATCACAGCTACATCCATGGATGTTAACGACTATGTTGATTGGGCATGGAGTATTAAAGAGAACCCTTCTGCATATTCCGCGCTGAGTGAAGCGGACAAAGCTCGTGTTGATGCCTTCGCTATCTACGACGGCGATCAGGTTGAAATGAAGTTCTACTATATGGAGCGTCACGGATACGGCTCCAATATGCGTATTTTCACAAATATCGAAATCAGCTCGACAGATATTGATGTTGAAAAAACAGCATATCAGGATGGTGTTCAGCTTGATTATGACGCAATTGTAAATACAGAAGAGCCTGTTGAGTATGGCTTTACTCTAACAAATACAGCAAACCACAATCTATTCTGTCTTACCTATGACGATGACGATATAGGTGTGACAATCGACTATAAAAACGGTCTTACAGTATCTAATACAGCACAGGTAACCGATAAAAATGGTGAGAAGTTGGATGCTGAAGATTTGGTTATTACCCTTATAATGACTGAGGGCTCAACTGTAACCAAAATTCCTGTTGACCTGACTTTAGCAACACACGGTGATTACCAGAGAGCGTTGCGTCGACTTCTCTGTGATGTGCCTTATGCAGGTATCGAAAATGTAGACGTAAATACCAGAGGATTACCTTCTAACTGGAGCTTAGAGTTCAGAGGTATTTACTACAACTTGTCAGAACAAGACAAGGATAACAGCTACTTCTTAAATGTAGTAACAGGTGACGCTTGGTCGGGTATAATAGTTGACCAAGAATATGATTCAACTGGTGTTATCGATCCTGACGATGTTTCACCAAGTGGCGAGAACATCTATGATAAGGATGATATGCGTGTTCGTATGCCACTGGAGCCTGTTTACTATATGTGGAGAGGACATCAGCTGCAAATAACCAAGGATAAGTTGTTTACTGACTTGAAAGAGGCGATGAACTCATCAGGTGAGTATATTTATCCTGAGTTTACATCTTTAGATTCGAGTGCTGTTACAGCTGTTACAATAACAAACTCTTCTGGAAGACCGACTGCCTTTAATGGTGTATCTGTCAGCGGAACTACTTTGAAATGCGACTACTCTGTTGTAGGTTCTTACACCTTCTATGTAACACTCACATATTCGGGTTCCAACACAACAGTTGTGCCGGTTCAGGTGTTTGTACTTGATGTTCAAGATGAGGTGTTTGTTTTAGACTACGGCCTGTCAGCAAACCTGACAGAGGATGGTGAAGTTTTCGCTGATGACAATGTCACCGTAGACAGCAGAAGTACAGAATACCGTATGCTTGGAATTAGCGAATCTACACCGGAGTACACAGTTGGAACAAACAACATTACTTTTGCAACTGACTCAGACAATACTATTGATAGAGGCAAGGACGCTGACGATAAGAATAATCTTGGCTTTGGAGAATATAAGCTCGACGACGGCGTTCTCACTTACACTCCATCTGAGTTTATGGAGGGTGCAGATACTATCTGGAGTGCTGTCAGAGTATCCGAGGATATGGATACAACACAGGCAATCGGTAATGTTGATATCAATAAAGAAGTTGAAATGTTCAAGTCCGTGACAGTTGTACCTGCTAATGTAGTTTATTACGAAGATTGCTTTGCAGATATTGACTATACTGGTGCGACAACCTCCAATACAATCGAAGTGTTGGGAACACTGTCAGATTCAGTTAGTATGAACCAGAGCATCAATCAGGATATGAACTATGGCTTTGATGATGGTGCATATGCCGCAGACCAGAATGTTGAGCTTAGCCATGGTATTTGTACAAAAATTCCGATTGTAGATGCAGACAACAATCCATCAACACGAGAAGTATCCGCGACATTTACATTCAAGGGTACAGGTTTTGAGCTTATCAGTCGTACAAATGCGCTAGATAGTGCAACGATCGTCATAGACCTTATTTATCCTGACGAAACAGTAAAGCATATTCCTGTAATTACAGAGTTTGACCACGGTGCAGACGGTGGTAACGAAGAAATATATCAGGTGCCTGTTATCAGAATAGAAGGTCTTGATTATGGAGAATACACCGTTAATGTCGTTGGTGTACCGTCCTATGACTGGAGCGGTTCGACAATGGGAAATATAAGAACGACATATCTGTATGTTGACGGTGTGCGTATTTATAATCCTATCAAAGGCTCCAAAGAAGAAAACTACTACGGAGATGAAAAGGGCTCCAAGTTTACTGAGTTGAGAGATCTTATACTTATGGGCCAGGGCGTGGCAGCTTCCTACACAGCTAATGAAAGCATCAACCTTTCATATGCTGATATTTATGTATCTGAGGATAGAAATAAAAACGATAAATATACTTCTAATGTAGGAGGTCTAGACCAGCTTAATATTGTAGGACCTAACAACGAGGTATATATTAATGCGACCTCAAGCGATTACGCAGTTGTGCTGTATGTCAAACCTGCATCAACGGGTACTCCTGTTCTTCAGATAGGTGTTCACGATGTAGACGAAAAGGCGTTCTATGGTGTAACAAATGGTCAGAATGAGTTTTCTTCTATGCGAGTGGGCGTTGATAACGACGGAAAATTTGCATGGACTGAACAAGTAAAGATAACCAGCGGTACAGAGCAGTATTACAATATTGATATTACCAAGTGCCCTGTGGTTGACGGATATTACCAGGTAGTAATTGATGTTGATGGTTTCATTTCCTTTACAAATGTTAAGCACAACAATGTAGAATTTAAAACACTTCAGGAATATGAAGCAAACACCGTTATCACATATCTTGATAATAAATTGGCTATATTTGATTGTAACGGAAACAAAATAGAAATAACTGATCCTGACAAGTATCTTAACATTGCAGCTCTGACTACACAGTTGGACGCAGAAGATACCTTGAGTACAAATGCAGTATCAAAACGCGATTCTATTAACTAATGTAAAGCAGGAGGAACAATCAATGAGAAAGAAATATGGAAAACCCGGAATTATTGTTGAAGAGTTTGCTTTGACACAGCAGATTGCTGCTTGCACGGTTAATATATCTTTTGGAACATCGCAGTGTGTAATAGAAGATATTGACTCAACAGCGCAGATGAAGAATCTGGCTGCATCGGGTATGTTTACAAATGAATGTATAATACCTGCATCTGTTGGACAGGAGTTTGATGGTATCTGTTACCACACAAATGTACAGAGTATTTTTAGTTCATAATGAATTCGTATAAAGAACTGATGTTTTCTGTTGGGGGCATAGGCTTTTTAGTGTCTATGCCCGAGCAACTATCTATACCTTATGAATTTTCGAATTTTGTCGTACAAAAAGCTGAGATAAAAGAACGAATTACAATAAAACTAATAAATGAACCAGTAAGAATAGACGGACATCTCTTCCATCGCGAAGAAGGTCAGCTTGTGTACAAGGTGGCAGACGGGTGGATAAGATGTTTCCCTCGTTTTGATGCCAAAGACGGGTTGTGTACGACGCTTTATTTGAGAGATTCAGGAAACCACACTTTGTATATTCCACAAGATGAACAGAGTATTTACACGGTTGGAAAGAATCTTATATCCGTGTTGGCAGGAGAATATCTGCTTATGAAGAATGATGCAATCATTCTTCACAGCTCGGTCGTTTGCTATAAAGGCAAGTGCGTCCTGTTTTCAGGTCGGTCCGGAGTCGGGAAATCTACTCAAGCAGATATATGGAACAAGGCTTTTAATGCTGAGATTATCAATGGCGACAGATGTGTAATCGCTAAGAGAGATGATGCTTTTTTTGGATGTGGTTCACCATACGCAGGGTCTTCCGAAATTTTCAAACAAAAGGAAGCACCGATTGCAGGTATAGTTTTTGTATCTCAAGGAAAATCAAACAGAATATACCCAGTCAGCAAAAAGGAAGCTTTTTTCAGAATCTACTCTCAGTGTGTTGTGAATACATGGGACGCATCTTATACAAAAAAGATGTGCGATTTTACAGATATACTTATAGAGAAAACACCTATGTATATTTTGTCGTGTAAACCAGAGTTATCCGTAGCAGAACTCGTTAAACAGCAACTGTATAGGGGTTAAAATAATAAGGATTGAGAATGTATGAAATTTAAGTGGACAAAATCTTGTTTAGTTTTTTTGATGATATTAACCATAGTGTTGTCTTCTGTATTGACAGGGGTATCGGCACTGGATAATGGTAATGTGAAATATTTATTTGATAGTTACAGTGCAAGCAGCGGAGAATTCACTATTGATGACAGCTCAAGCTTCTATTTTGTCTCATCTAAAGAGCCGAATGAAGAGATGTCAAGGGTGCTAAAGCTGACGGCATCTGAATTTGCCGCGGCAAAGATTCCGAGCGCATCAGCACTTCCGGTTTATTGGGGCACCAAGTCAGATTATCGTGACGGAGACATTCTGATTATGCTTGATAGTAGTATCAGTAATGCCGAGGGCTTTAAACTTGCGGTAACAAGCAAAAATATTACAGTTAGCGGTAGCACTAGTGCAGGTATTCGCTATGGACTTATGTCATTACTTAAGGTGTTTTTGTTTCAGGATAGTAACACCATTGGATGTTTTTCTGCAACCGATGCTCCAGATACAAAAGAAAGGACAGTCATGCTTGACTGTGCCAGAAAATATCTTTCTGCCAACTGGATAAAAAACTATATCCGTGAAATGGCTTGGATGGGATATAACACACTTGAGCTTCATTTGACAGAAGAGCAGGGTATCCGAACGGATATCTGGGACAGTAATTATTTTACCTCTACTAACGGGAACGATTTTTCATGGATATGTGGTAGCAAGGTTGCCCGTTGGGTTGAAAATTGTTCGGACCCTGATGCAGGAAAATATCTTAAAGCATCAGAAATGGTCTCAATACTTGAAACAGCAGAGCTTTACGGAATTGAGGTTATCCCGTCGTTTGATTTGCCGGGACACAGCAACTACCTTACTCTGACCTACAGACAGTATGCGTATAACAATCAGAACACATTTTCTTTCAAATATAACGGTATTACATACAACAAGAATGGTTATGTAGAAAATGGCACTACAAAAACCTTCAACACCTCTACATATCCAAATGCTAATTATTGGATAATAAACTTAGGCAAAAAGGAGTACAGCGATTGGAATAATGAAACTCACTGGCGTTATAATGCTTGTGTCGATGTTGCTAACCCATATGCAAGAGCGTTTCTTCTTGCCTTGGTAGAAGATTATGCTGACTTTTTCAAGCAGTATGGCTGTAAAAAATTTAACCTTGGTGCAGATGAGGTGGTGTTGAATAACAGCAGCACTACCTTTGCGGTAGGCTGGGATACCTATGCCCAGAAACACGTAAGCGGTGGTTCTGTAATGTATGATACCTTTACAGATT
This sequence comes from Eubacteriales bacterium, assembly GCA_030529125.1. Taxonomy (GTDB): domain Bacteria; phylum Bacillota; class Clostridia; order Oscillospirales; family Acutalibacteraceae; genus Ruminococcoides. The sequence continues at coordinate 10,979 of JAUMXP010000024.1, forward strand.
TCATAAATGAAGCGGCTGCTCTGCTAAAAGAAAAAGATTATTCAGTTCGTGCTTTCAACGATTTTCTGTGCAGAAGTGGTGGTAAAGTAGCCCTTGACCCAGATATTGATATTTGCTTCTGGGATCAAACATCAAGCGCACAGCCGGTGTCCTATTTTGTTTCGCAGGGCAGAACAATTCATAACTGTATTGCTGAATACACTTATTATGTTCTGCGACTTTCACCATCAACATCATCGTATGCCGGTATGGACACCCGAGATCCTGCCAATAAATCTTTTAATTTCCACCATGCTACTGCAGATTTGATATACAACGAGTGGAATCCCACAAGAATGTATACTGACACAGAAACCAGTCCAACAATAAGTGGAAGTCAGCTTGGCGGAGGATATTTCCTCGTGTGGTGCGACTATGCAGGTTTTAACACTGAAAGCCAGATATGGAACGGCATAGACTCCGCGGGTAAGTACAATATCCGCGAGCGTATGTGGTCAAACATAATAAAAATGTGGAACCATGAGATTAACAAATCCTTTAGCTTTACAAATTTCACAGCTTTTGTAAAAGACATCGGGGACTTCCCAGGATATATCTCTTGCTCTGCAAACACATCTTTACCAGAAGTGTCAGAAATTGAGCCTGCTTGTCTTGCAGATCATGCAAGATTACGTCTGTTGCTGGAAACAAAGGTAGATTCGGAAATATATAGCGAGGAAAGCTATCAGAATTACCTGGATGCAAAAGAAGCCGCAGAAATAGTTGACAGTAATCGTAGAGCTACTCAGACTGAAGTGGATAAAGCAGTAGATGCGCTGAAAGCTACAATGGACGCTCTTGAGAAAAAGGCCTTGTTGGTTACAATTGAGCATAAAGTGAAACTGGGCGATGTTATTGATTGCTTCTATACAGAAGAGGCGTATGTTGCCGCAGGGGTTGAGTCGCTGATTCATTACAGTAATCAGCCGGGATACAAGTATAAAAGTGTTGAGGGCGCAACTTTGCTCGAAGGTTTTTTTGGAACAGGCGGCATAACAGGAAGCCTAATTGTAAACACTAAATCAGACTGTACTGTTACTATTTGGTATGAGCCAAATGGTAACTATGACTTGCTGTTGCAAGCAATCAGCGAGAAAATCGGTGGATATTCGTACGACAGTGTTGCTTTGGCTGCTTATAATTCAGCCCTCGAGAACGCAACTGATAAATACTTGAAGGCTGCGAATAAAACAGAACCTATGACTAAACAGGAAGTAGATGAAGTTATGTCTGACTTGCAAATGCTACAGACAGAGCTCTTTGTTCCTTCCAACGAGGAAACATGGGTAGAAACTGCCGAAGTCAACTCTTCTGTTGTTTCAAAAGGTAAAAAAGCTGTATTTATCTTTGATACTTCCGCAGATGTAAAGAGCATAAAAGCAACTATGAATGGCGAAACAGTAAGTGTAGATGAATACTATGGCAGTCTAAGCACAGATAGTCAGGGAGATATTCACAAGAATTGGTATATAAGCATATCTATTGATGAAGAGGGTATGTATACATATGATTTATCAGTTATTGGTAACACTGAGCTAACTTATAGCTTTGATGTGGAATGCAAGTGAGATCGATGAATAACAATTACAGCATTAAACGATATATTTGTACTAAGGCGGCTCAAAAATGCCTTCCTGTTACGGGTACCTTTGAACTTACGGCAAGGTGTAATTTCCATTGCCAAATGTGTTATATCCGCAAATCGTCAAAAGAAGCATCTTGTACTAGCAAAGAGCTTTCTGCAAAAGAGTGGATAAGTCTGGGCAAAGAGTGCGCAGATGCAGGGCTTGTGTTTTTACTCCTTACAGGTGGCGAGCCTATGCTTAGAAAAGATTTTCCTGAAATATACAAAGGGCTTACAGATTTAGGACTGTCGATTTCAATTAATACAAACGGAAGTCTCATAACAGACTCGATAAAGGAGTTGTTTGAACAAACTCCTCCTGCGCTAGTTAATGTATCTTTATACAGCATATCAAACGAAAAATACAAGTCTTTTTATGAGGCGGATAATGGGTTTGACAGAGTGATGAGTAATTTAAGGTGGCTTAAATCAAAAGGCATCACTTTCAATGTGAATTCAACAATCACTCCTGAAAATGTTTCAGAACTGACTCAGCTAAGAGATATTGCTGACAAAGAAGGCTTTAATTTGAGGACAACAGCCTACAACTTTCCGCCTGTCAGAAGAGATAATTCGGAGGGCTTTGCTCGATTGTCCGCAGATATGGCGGGAAAACTTCTCGCACAGGACATTCTCGCTCGTAACGGCAGACAATATGCGGCTTCACTGCTAAAGAATGCAGATTTAAGTAGTGGTGTCATAGATGATTGTTGTATGAATACTGGCGAGAGTATGGGGTGTCTTGCGGGAAAAAGTCAGTTTTGGGTCACATGGGATGGCAAAATGACTCCTTGCGGTATGCTCAACACACCCGTCTCATATCCTTTGGATACAGGATTTAAAGAAGCGTGGAGTAATATCGTTGAGGAAACACAGAGAATTCGGCTTTGCCCTGATTGTATGTCGTGTAAAGACAAACTGATGTGTACAAACTGTGCTGCAGTTACATCAGCAGAAACTGGACGCTTTGACGGAAAGCCTGAGTATATGTGTGAGGTTACCCGTGCATACAGACAAGAGCTTGAGAGAATCACAGGAGAAATATCGGAATAAAGCTTTGCGGTTACCTTCAAAAGCGGAGTTGAATCAGCTTTTAAAATCAGGGTTAATTTCACTGTTTTTCTTGGTTTATGCGACTTTTCGCAAACATATATTATAATCTGTTTAAGAGGGAGAACTGCATCGTGGATACTAAAGAACTAAAGAAGCTCAATCGTAAAGAATTGCTAGAGCTTTTGCTTGTGCAAACCGAAAGTAACGAGAGCTTGACAGCATTAGAGAAGAACAGACTAGTACTCCTCAAGTAGATTATTCTCTTTTGAATGAAAAGATTGAGCAGGTTAATGATATTTTGAAAAAATGTGAGGCTATCTCAAAAAGCTATTTTGAAGCAATAGACAGGTTGAAAGTTTCAGTTGAAATTGATTGCACGTAGTCCGAAATTTGTGTAACAGATAAAACCCAACTTGAGATAAGAGGGACTGAGACTTATAGTGATAAAACAAAAAAAGAAGCTGATTAATACTGCACTGCCCCAAATTGTGCGGACAGTACAAAAACGCCCCTAGTGGTAGAAAAATTAAATTCTAAGCAACATACTGACATCGCTTTTCGAGTGGTGTCAGTTTTGTTTTGTTTCAACAAAGACAACCCCCAGTTATACTGGGGGAATAAAAGAGCTTAAGCG
>JAUMXP010000176.1 GCA_030529125.1 Eubacteriales bacterium
GACAACGGTATGATACTTATAATGCTGTATCTTCTGATGTACTTTGTAATCTCAAGATTTTACATCTATAAAAGCTATGTGTTCAACGCCTTCTTAGTAGCGGGCTGTGTTATCTCCCTTTTAGCTGTGCTACACTTCTTCTACATCGACCCTATCGGTGTTATGGAGGGCAACACTGAATACACCATACTTAATTTTGGCACTACCATAGGCAACAAAAACACGATAGCAAGCTATATGTGTATTTTCCTGCCGGTTGCAATAATGATGTTTGTAGTGCAGAATTCAACGACTGTCAGAATTTTATCTGCTGTATCAGTCTGTTGTGCGTGGTGGGGACTGCTTGTTGCAAGCTCCTACAGTGGTTATTTAGGCTTCTTTGTCGTGCTGTTTTGTATGTTGCTGTTCTGCGTAAGACGTGCACAGCTACTTAGACGACTGATGTTTGCGCTAACAATTATGTTCGCATCAACAATCCTGCTTCGACTCTTCTCTTTCATCATGGATGACAAGTCAAAGGGTTTCGAAGCAATCGGCGAGATGATTCTCTACAACTACTACATATACATAGTTGCGGCTGTATGCGCCTTACTCACTGGTATACTTTACTTATTAAAGAAAAATCCTAACATTATTGAGAAATGGCCTAAAAACATACTCACTATAATAGTAGTTGCGGCTGGTGTAAGCGTGGTTATTGTATGCGGTTATCTCTTCTACAAATACACTTTTGTTGATACCAAAACCGATATTGGCGGTTGGTCACATATCTTCCGCTTTGATGACCGTTGGGGTACTCACAGAGGTTTCATGTGGATTAACGGACTTAAAGATTATGCAGACAGCGGATTTATCAACATTCTTTTTGGCAGTGGTTGCGATACTTTCTACCATGTATTTGAACCGCATTTTGCAGAATTGTCAGCGAGATTCCACAACAGCTCTACAAACTGTATCCACAGCGAGTATCTGAATTATCTCATCACACAGGGTCTGTTCGGACTACTGTCTTACCTTACAATTATTGTTTCTGTATTAGTAAGAGTTATCAGGAAGTGGAAAGATAATAAGCTTGTGCTTCTCTTTATCTTCCCTATTATCGCTTACTGTGCACAAGCAAGCGTAAATATCTACACCCCGGTTGTCACTCCGTTTCTGTTTATCTTCGTGGCACTATGCGAGTGTATTGCACGCGATTCAAACCCATATTTCAACAAGCTATCGTACTAAAATATATAAGAAAGCCCACCTGAGTTCAGGTGGGTTTTCTTCATGCTTACTTTTTCTTAAGTTGTGTCAGCGGTATAACAGTACCGTCAGGGAGTTTCACATCTACGTTTTTGAGTTGAGTCTGAAACTGACTTCTAAACTGAATTCTGTATTCTTCACGCAGTTTTTTCTGCAGCTCTTTTTCCTGCTGGGTCAAGCCCTGCTCTTTCTCTTTTTTTGCAAGTTCGTTAATCTGTTTTAGTAGTTCTTGTGTCATAATATACCTCTTATCTGTGAGAATCCAGGTAGTCCTGCAAAATAATAGATGCAGCAACTATATCTACCTGTGCTTTGCGTTTTTTGCCTCTTACGTCGCGTTGGGACAAATACCCGTGAGCTGTAATTGTAGTACCGCGCTCGTCCTGCAATACAGTTTTGATACCTGTAGTATCAGTCAGTTGCTGTGCAAATTCTCTTGCACTCTTTGCGCTGTCGCCCTCACTGCCGTCCATGTTCTTAGGCAAGCCAACAACCACAAGCTCTGCTTTGTTGTCACTTACTGCTTGTGCAACCTTTTCAAGACGCTTTGTCTCGCTTTTTTCTTCTATCATCATAAGCGGAGAAGCTAGAAATCCGGTCTTGTCGCTAATCGCAAGTCCTGTTCTTGCTTTTCCTAAATCAACAGAAATTATTATCATAGTTTTCTCCAATATCTTAAACGTAACTAAGCATAACCGTCACAACAGACAACGTATCTTTCTTATAGAACGAAAGGTCATCGTCATCTATAGAGTAATCAGGTAAGCTATGGTTAACGGTATTTACATAATCAAAAAAGTGCTGCGGGTACTGATAGAACAAGCTATCCACAGCGTACTCGTAAGTAAACTCATCAGGGTCAATGTAAATGTGAAAATACTCTGCTTTCTTAGTAGCTGCGGTCATCAGACTGTTTATAACTTCATCACCGCCATAGTCTGTTAAGTGCGGTGCTTCTCTTACATAATAATTATACTCATCATGTGTACAATCAGGGATTGAGAAGTTAGACGTAAGAGCGCAATTATCGCTGTTACCGTTTATTTGTTCATCTGTCATATCAGACGCAAGTTCTGAAAAGCTGTGGTCAGCTAACAACTGCTTCTGTGTTATATTAAAGTAATCGTACTTCATGCTCTCGTCGTCGTTGTCATCCCATGTAGTATCAACATAGTACCAGTCATTGTCAAGCTCCACAGCGCTCCACATGTGCAGCTCACCCTCGCTCTTACCAATAAGGTTGATGCACGGAATATTGACTCCATGGCACAAAAGCTGAAACGCACGCGAATACCCCTCGCACACAGCAAGATTCTCTACAAGAACACCGTAAGGATTAAACGATGACGCTTCTTCAATTGATGTACCATTATCAAGCGTAACCTCATCGTTATACACGCAGTTATCAATAATAAAATCGTGTATTCTGAGCTCGAGCTGATACGGTGTCAGATTGCTCTCAAGTGAAGCGTAGAACCCATTCACCTTAGCTTCAAGCTTACTTATCATATCTGTAAGCTCAGCTGGTGAATATCTCGAGTACAGCTGTACTGTTGTATACGTATCGTCGGTATTTTCAAGAAAAGCAAAGGTATCTGAAAGCCAGAAAAATGCAGGATTATCATCTTTGAGCGCTTTTATCGTCAGTCTTATCTGTGCTTGTGAAATTTTGACCCCTTCAAGCATCACCTGCATGAGTTTATACTCGCTATCTGTGTCCTTATCAGGATGAACGTAGTAGACACTTTTTAGCAACTCATCATACAATTTACGCATATCATCGTTTTCGAGCTGAGAATATGAATCCTTGCTATTATACTGTTTGTAATGCTTTGAATACTCAAAATCTATTTCATCGATTTTTGTGTATTCAGATATATCATCATAATCAGAAAACAAATCAGATGACGATATAAAATCTAAAATATCACATGAACAAAAACAAAAGCACACAGAAAACAACAGCAAGCACGCTACTGCCTTTTTGATATTTTTCATACCGTCACCTCTCTTTCTTTACTATTACTAATAAATCAAAGGTTATTCTCTGTAATCAATCGGAAGTGTTGCTACAGCGTTCAAATCAAGTGGTGCGATGTTGC
>JAUMXP010000025.1 GCA_030529125.1 Eubacteriales bacterium
CGCTTAAGCTCTTTTATTCCCCCAGTATAACTGGGGGTTGTCTTTGTTGAAACAAGACAAAGACAAACATTCAAGCGAATGTTTGTCTTTTTTTATACGTTATTTAACAAATGCAGTAGATAAACGCTCCCTGAGCTTAGAATTCTCTAAATCAACAATAAGCTCAATAGCGCTCACTGTAGTATCTTCGTTAGCACAGCCGTGCATTTTAACTACAGTCTTCTTAGGGCCAAGGAATGTTGCAGCGCCCTGAGAGTTCATATCAAAGCGTTTAAGCAGTGCCTGCTGCATTCTTTTAAGAGTGTCAGCGTCTACCTGACCGCTGAAATCAGAGAGCATATCTGCAGCAGCTTTGCCGACAGATTCAACACACTTGATAAGTACATTTCCAGAAAAGCCGTCAGAAACAATAACATCAGCATAGCCTGTAACCATGTCGCTACCCTCGATATTACCTACGAAATTCAGCGGGAGTTTCTCAATTCTCTCATAAGCTTCGTATATGAGCTTTGAGCCTTTCTGCTTTTCTCTGCCGACAGACATAAGCCCTACTCTAGGGTTTTCAATCTTGCAGTAACACTTGCAGAAGATGTCGCCCATCTTAGCATAACGCTCCAAATCCGCAGCTGTGCAGTCGGTGTTTGAACCACAATCAACAAGACAGATAGTCTTTCCAAGACAGCACGGCATATGGCAAGCAAGCGCAGGAAATTTGAGTCCCTCTATCAGACCTAATCTGCATATTGAGCCTACGAGCAGTGCGCCTGTGTTTCCCGGAGAAAGCATAGCGCAACACTCGTCATCATCTTTAAGCCTAGCATAACCCATAGCCATAGAGCTGTCATCGCAGCCACCGAAAATACAGCTTGCAGGGTCACTAGCTGAAATAAATTTATCTGTATTAACTATTTCGTATCTATCGTCAGTTATTCCATTTCTCTGCATAAGCTCAGTGATATGGTCTTTGTCACCTACCATAACAGGGAAAAACTCCATACCACTGTTGAGTGCTTTTGCAATACCATTGATAACAACCTGTGTGCCATCGTCAGCACCGTAGATATCAACTACAATTTTTATCATAAAATACCTTTTACTCTAAGGAAATAATAAAATCGTAAACGTCCTGCTTACCCTCAATAAAGCCGATGTCAGCGAATGGATATTCAGCTTCTAACGCCATATTGAGCTTAGCAACTTCGTCTTCTGTTACGTTCTCACCGTAGAATACGATGATAACTTCTTTTTCAACTTCTTCAGTGATCTTCTTGATGAGATCTAAAGCTGTCTGAACCTTGTCGTTGCCCTTGACGAGTATAGTCTTTCTGTCGATACCGATGAAATCGCCCATCTTAGCATCAATGCCGTCGAGGTTAGAGTCGCGGATAGCAGTTGTAACATAAGCAGTTGTTACATTATCAAGGCCAGCGCTCATCTCGTCGATTACTTCTTCAACTGTATCATACATCAGATTCATCATAGAAAGTGCTGAGTAGCCCTCTACGATAGACTTTGTCTCGATAACTCTGATGTCAGCATCTTTATAAAGTTCAGCAGCCTGCTTAGCAGTTAAAACGATATTACTGTTGTTAGGTAAAACGATAATATGCTCTGCGTCGAACTTCTTGAATGTTTCAATAAAAATATCAACTGATGGGTTATTAGTCTGACCACCGTCTATAACAGCGTTTGCACCGATGCTATAGAAATAGTCGATAATACCCTGTCCTGAAGCAACAGAAACAACAGCATACTTGAGCTTTTCGCGCTTTTCTTCATGCTGAATCTCGCTGTGCTGAATGGACATATTCTCTATCTTGATAGTAATAAACTCACCGAAAGTTCTGCCGTATTCGAGAACTTTCTCAGGAGTGAATGTATGCACATGAACCTTAACAACTGTGCCGTTATGTACTGTAGCAATAGAATCACCGAGCTCTTCAAGAGGCTTTGTAAACTTTTCTAAATCAAAGTTTTCTGTGTCGGTTTTGTAGTTCATTAACTGCAGTACAAACTCTGTACAGTAGCCGTATTCGAGCTTGCTGTCAGGGCCAAAATCAGACAGGTCGATATTAGCAACAGTATCTGCAATATCAGGTGTGTCTTCGATAGATTTGCCACACAGATATGAATACATACCTTCCATAAAGCACACAAGACCTGCTGCGCCACTATCTACAACGCCTGCTTCTTTCAAAACAGGAAGCATATCAGGAGTTTTCTTGAGAGTGATTTTCATCTGCTCAAGCAAAGCACCGAAGCCCTCGTCAAGACGTGTATACTTGTAGCCGTTCTCATCAAGGAACTCAGAAGCTTCTCTGATGAGAGTAAGGATAGTACCTTCAGTTGGAACAACTGTAGCGTTGTACGCATCTTCTTTAGCGCAAGAAAACGCATATATAAAGTCAGAGAAATTAACAGTTTCTTTGTCAGCCATACCACGGTACAGACCATATACGAACTGAGAGAAGAATATACCTGAATTACCTCTTGCAGAGAATAGTACTGCAGTAGCAAGCTTCTGCATATACTGTCCTACGCTCTCAACCTTTTCATTTACGCTGTTAAAGCCACCGCCGAAGGTCTTAACCATATTGGTACCTGTGTCACCATCTGGAACAGGGAAAACATTGAGGTCGTTGATAGCGTCTATATTCTTTTTCAAATTATGGTAGCCGTTTTCAAATAACTTATGAAGCTCGACACCGTTTAAAATCTGATTTTCCATATCACTCATTACCTTCTATTGTAACTTCTTTACCATATACGTAAGCGATAAGTGTGCCAGGACCTACTGATGCACCAACAGGTGAACATACAGGAGCAATAATAACTTCTTTGAACGGAGCTTTGTCTAGGATAGCTTTCTTTAACAGCTCAATGCCCTTCTCGTTATCAGCATGAGCTAAGTACAGTGTATCATAAACACCCTCACAAGCGTCGAGTACGTCGTCAGCGATAGCCGCAATAGCGTTTGACATACCCTTAACTTTCTTATATGCAAAGTTCTGACCTAAACGGTCTGAAATGATGATTGGTTTTACACCGAAAAGATTGCCGAAAAACGCTTTAGAAGCTGTGATACGACCTGCACGTGCGAGGTAGTCCATCTTCTCTACAGTACCGAACTGGTGCATATTTAATTTAATGCTCTCGATGTAGTCAGCTGTTTCTTTTGCGCTCTTACCCTGTGCACGCATTTTTGAAGCTTCGATAGCAAGGTGGCCCTGACCAAAAGAGCTGATAAGTGAATCGATACAGAAGATTTCAGCATCAGGGTTCTCTTTTTTGATTTCGATCTCAACAGTTTTTGCTATATTAACAGAACCTGAAAGAGCAGATGAACAAGCGATGTAGATAATGCCCTTGCCCTGCTCTACAGCAGCTCTGAATGATTCCTGGAAGAAGTGCTTAGGAACCTGAGTTGATGTTACACGCTTACCGTTTCGCGCGAGATCATAGTACTCTTTTGGAGAATGTGCTTCCCAGTCAAGTGAAGCCACATACTCAACATCCTCACAAATATAGTTCATAGGAACATATTCGATATTGTATTTGTCTCTTAAATCTTTCTGAAGGTTGCTGGTTGAATCGGTTAAAATGATGTAGTCTTTCATTTATTTTTCCCCCTATTTTTTATATCATCGGCAATAGATGCCATGATTTTTTGTTCATTTTCAAGTCCTTCACTAATCTCAGTGCCATAGTAATATGCAGCGCATAAGCCAGGACCTATTGATGGTCCGCAAGACATACCAATGTGGTTGATAATAACCTCTTTAGGTTTTATCTCATCTCTGATACGCTGTGCAAGTAGTTGTGCTTGCTGCTCACGATTAGAGTGACAAACAACTATAATCTGGTCTTGTGGATCGATTATAGTTTTCTTTATATACTCCAAAGTTGCATCAAAAGCAGCTTTCTTGCCCTTGAATTTATGAATGACCTGTGATAATCCTTCGCGGTTGAAGTCGGCCATTGGGTTAATACCCATTAATGAGCCGAAAAATGCCTTGAAGTTAGATATACGACCGGTCTTAACAAGGAAGAACAAGTCATCCATTGAACCCATCTGGTGAATACAGTGCTTGGTTTTCTCAATATACTGGGCAACCTCGTCTATGCTAGCACCCTGTTCTTTGAGCTTTAATGCCATGATAATGAGAACTACCATTGAACCTGAATAGCCGTTTGAATCAAGACAATAAATCTTTCTGTCAGGATACTGCTTGAGCAGGTCTTTCTTCGCCATTTCACACAGGCTATGAGTACCTGACAACGCACGTGATAAAGAAAGTGAGATAATATCTTTGCCCTCTTTCAAGTGCTTTTCAAATAATGTTTTAATATCACCGGTCGGTGCTGTAGCTGTTTTGTATATTACTTTTTTAGAGCGCATAGACTCAAAAAAATCTTTAGGATTATATTTTTCCCAGTCTACATCACACGCTTCAGCGTGTCCATCAGGGAAATAAACCATTCCTCGCAGTACATCCGGAACCCCGAAGCGATCTCTGAGATCTTTTGTAAAATCTGATGATGAATCCGGAATAATAACAAAATCTGCCATTTAATTACCCCTTTTTCCCATTGTATATAACAATCCTATAGATAATATCATATTTTGATGATTTTCTCAAGTTTTTTGAACTTTTTTCGACAAAATGATGAATATTTTTAATTTCCATGCTATAATTACCATCGATAATATATAAAGTACCTAAAAATCGGAGGCAGACTTGATGGTTTTACTGATTATTCTTTCTGTTTTAGCAGTCCTGCTTATAGGCGGACTTGTGGCTATGTTTATCTACACCTACCCCATCTCTAAGATGGTGTATGAAACTCAGCTTGTGCGTACAACTGATGAAAAATGGGGCCGTGTGTGCTCAGCTCCTGAGAACGAAGAACAGCTAAAAATGTGGAACGACGGCATAGCATGGATGGAAAAGCACAAAGATAAAATAGTCGAAGTTAAAACAGAAAACGATGGATTCAAGCTTTACGGTGAATATTTTGATTTCTCAAAAGACAGAACTGTCATTATTATCCCTGGCAGATGCGAAAGCCTGATGTACTCGTACTACTTTGCTCCTCCATACGAAAAAGCAGGTTTCAACGTGCTGGTAATCGACACAAGATGCCACGGTAAGAGCGACGGTAAATACAACACCATCGGCGTTAAAGAAAGCGGCGATATTATCAAATGGTGTGAGCTTTTACACAAGGATTTCTCTCAAAACGACATATATATCCACGGTATCTGTATAGGTACATCGTCAGGTCTTTTTGCACTGTCAAGTGATAAGTGCCCAAGCTACCTCAAAGGCCTTGTGACAGAGGGTTGTTACGTATCTTTCAGAGAGACTTTCAAACGTCACATGATGTACGAAAAGCGTCCGCGTTTTCCGGTGCTCGACCTTGTAATGCACCATATCAACAAGCACACAGGTACTAATGTATACAAAAGCACTCCGCTTAATGCTATCAAAAAAATCAAGGAGAATCACCGTATCCTCTTTTTATACGGAGAGCAGGATATCTTCTCTATACCTAGTAAAAGCCAAAAACTGTTTGATGCTTGTGTATCAAAAGACAAGAAGCTTGTATGGTTTGAAAAAGGCGGCCACTCGCATCTGCGTATAAATAATACAGAAAAATACGATCAAGCTATCATCGATTTTTTCAAACAATAAGCAAACAAAAAAGGTAGGCAAAAAGCCTACCTTTTATTATTTGTCGTATTATTTTTCTTCTTTTTGTGCGTCTGCTTCCCACTGAGCTACTGTATCCTTGATTACATCGTAATGACCGTACCAATTTGCACAGTTGTCGTCCTCACGTCTGTCTTGTAGGTCGTAGTTATTAAGCAGATACTGAGCAAAGTAATCAGTGAACTTCTCGGCACCATAGTAGTTTACGTGGCCTGAATTGTAGAAATCAGCCTCCATATCATAGCTTTCGTCGATCTCGCAAATGAGGTACTTATATCCGCGTTCTTCCAAGATGTCACAAAGCTTGTTGTTAGTGCTCATCTCCTCCTGACCTCTGCCCTGAGGGGTGTTGATAAACAGAACTTCGTACTCCTGCTTATCAAGATAATCAAGCAACTCGTTAAGCGATTCTTCTGCAACCTTGTGGAGTTGACCGAGGTCTTCAGTCTCTTTAGTTGTGTCTTCAAAAGCCTCTGTAGTAACGATAGTTCTAGAAGGGCTCATATAAAAGCCTAACTCAGAAAACGCATACTCATCAACAAACTCATCTACACTCGCCCAGGCACCGTGGTGCTTGATAAGCGGGAAGTAGAATGTAAGTCTGTCAAACTCCTCATCAGGAGCGAGCGTTTCAAGCTTGTCTAAAGACTTCTCGATAGCATCAACTTTGTTGAAAAATGAAAGGCAATGTCCGTCAGTTAAATAACGAACACCGGTTTCGATACTGCTGATTTTCTTATTATACTGTGTTGTAAACGGACGCATATCGATAACGACAAGCTTCGGAGACTGGTTTCGCACAGCTTCTTCGAGCATATTAGTCGCAAGCCATGCAGGCTGCGCGTCAGAAGTCAGCGGATATGCTGTGATACCGTATTCTTCGAAACCTTTGGCTGCGATCCAGTATCTATCGATACCACTAGTGCCTGTAAAGATAACATCAACTGTATCGTCTTCAAAATCGTTAAATTCATCAAAACGCTGTGATGTCTGTGCAAAGTCAGGCTGTAAAAGCGCAACCGCTGTCAGTGAACCAATAAGTGCCACAACCACCAGCATGAACGCAACGAAGCGTAAAACTTGTTTTTTACTCATAAATGTTACTACTCCAATCAACGCTGAACATAGTACTAGAGCGTACAATAATTATATATTAACAGACTGATTATAGCAGAAACCATCGCACAAAGCAAGCAAAAAGCCATATTCTGCACTTTTTTACTCTTTTTACAAAAAACAGTTGATTTGAAGATTTTTTTGCCACAAGGTGCTATATATGATACAATAAAAACAGCAAGCTAAAGGAGATAAAAATGCACTGTTACCCTGACTACTATAACGAATTTCAATGTATTGCGTCAAAATGTCGCCATAACTGCTGTATCGGCTGGGAGATAGACATCGACGAAGATACGCTTACTCGATATGAAAATACAAATGACGAGTTCTCACATCGCTTCAGCGAGAACATCTCCTATGAAGATGTGCCACATTTCATACTAGGTGAAAATGAGCGGTGTCCGTTTTTAAACAACAAAAATCTATGTGACCTTATCTGCAAGTACTCACACGACTATCTGTGCGACATCTGCAAAGAGCATCCGCGCTTTCACAACGAACTACCGGGTAGAGTAGAGAGCGGTCTTGGACTATGTTGTGAAGAAGCAGCCAGACTAATACTGAGTAAAAAAGACCCTGTGCGTTTAGTATACGAAAAAGACATAGTCGAGAGTGATGAAATCATCATTTTACGCGATAAAATCATAGAAATGCTGCAAAATCGTGAACTGGGTATTGAACACAGAATAGAAGACGTGCTCAAGATATGCTGTGCCAAGTGCACAGACAGGACTATCCCAAAGTGGTGCGATATACTGCTTAGTCTTGAGCGTATGGACGAAAGCTGGGGTACAATGCTAGAGCAGCTAAAAGCTACTCACAGCGACATAAAATACGAAGAATTTGACCGCTATATGGCAGACAGAATACACGAATACGAGCAATTCTGTGTCTATATTATCTATCGTCATTTTGCAAACTCACCAAACCTTGATGATGCCAAAATGCGTGCGTGTTTCCTCAATTTTGCATACGCTATAGTGCGTGCACTGGGTGCGATGATTTTCACTCAGACAGGCAGTTTTGACTTTGAATCACAGGTCGAAATCGTACGACTATTCTCGTCAGAAATCGAATATTCCGACGAGAATATCCACGAACTTTTTGACCTCTCATAAACTGAACATAAAAGAAAAAAGCACTGCAAAACAGTGCTTTTCTTTATTTTACAACTATGTCGCAGTTTTCAATCTGATAATACTCAAAGCATTTCTGGGCTGACTCGTCAATAAGCTCGCCACAGACAAGTATAGGTACTGCAGGCGGACACGAAAGCGTCACTGTGCTGAGCACCTGATTAAGTGCGTCACTCACGCACACTGTCTTTGAGTTGCTCATAACAGCATCTCGGACAGACATAACTCTCTGCGGTTTTTTGAGCATCGGTGGTTTGATCAGTAATGCCTCTCGTTTTTTTATCGAGAGTAAAACGTTTTTCAGCGCAGATATTGCATCTGTGCTGTTGCTTAATGAGAGCATCAACACCACAAAGTCAGGGTCACAAAACTCACATTCAATGTTGTTTTCTCTCAGAATCTGAGCAAACTCAGTGCCTTCATAGCCATAGCTTTTCGTAGCGATTGTGATTTTAAGCTTTTCGTCTGAGATTAACTCATAACCGTTATCTATAAGCTCTGCTGTGAGCTTATTTGCTTCTTTCACAAAGCTACGTAGGTTTTCTTTGTACCCGTTTTCGATATACTCGTTTGCTTTATCAAGCGACTGCAAAATCAGGTACGACGGAGATGTTGACGCAAAAAGCGAGAGTGCGCCCTTTGCTTTATCACAAAAGAACTCATCGCTATTTTGATTGATGTGCAGATACGCACCGCCTGTCAGCACAGGCAGGGTTTTGTGTGCTGAGTCACAGCACATGGTAGCCCCTAAATCAATAGGATGCAGTGAATTATCTAAAAACTTCAGATACGCTCCGTGTGCGTTATCGACTAAAAGCAGAACACCGTGCTTATTGCACACCTCACTAATAGCTTTTATATCTAGCATATTGCCTAAGTAGTCAGGGCTTGTGAGATAAACCGCTACAGGTTTTTCCTGCATAGAAGACAGTTTATTGTCTAGAGTTTCTGCGTTAATATCACAAGAAAGGTATGAGCTGTCGCTATAGAGCCACTCTACATCTAAGTCAAGCAGTGCTACAGAGGACAAAAAGGTCTTGTGCGCGTTTCTTCCTGCTAAAATAAGCGGAGCTTTCCCCTCTTTCTTAGCATAAAGCAGAGTCAGATATAGCATCGCTCTGATGCAAAGCGACGAGCCCTCAGTAGAATAGTAGGTTCGTGCGCCAAAAAGCAAGCTCGCGTTTTCTTCGCTTTCTCTGATAATAGACGAGGCTTCAAAGAGCGAATCTGCACCTTGTATCTCAGTTATATCAAGGTGCTCAAATCCTAAGATGCTCTCGCCCTTGTGTCCAGGCATGTGTGCTCGTATGCAGTTTTTATCATTATAACTTTTCACAAAGTCACAGATAGGTGTGTTCATATTAATCCTCGAGTAATCGGTCTACTTCTGCCATAATCGCACATTCCATACGCTTTTTGAAGAGTTCACAGCCGTATTTATAGACACCTTTGACAGAGCCAGTAGCGTGGTATGCGTTAGCAGCGCAACCGCCTGAGCAGTATAGACGCGCCCAACAGTCCCTGCACTCTTTACGACTATATACATTACACTCTAAGAACTCGTCCTGAATAGCAGTGTTCTTCACACCATCGAATATATTACCGAGCAGGTATTTTTCGTCACCAACAAACTGATGGCATGGATAGAGGTCACCCCAAGGAGTAACAGCCATATACTCAGTACCACTGCCACAGCCTGAGATTCGTTTATATATACAAGGGCCACCCTGCAGATCTATCATATAGTGATAGAAAGTAAACGGTTTGCCCTCTTTTCTGCGATTTATCATAAGCTCAGCAAGTTTCTCGTACTGCTCAAGCACTATAGGCAAATCGTCGTATGTAAGCGCTGAAGGGTCACTCTCAGCACAGACAACAGGCTCCATAGAAAGCTCGGTAAAGCCTAAGTCAAGCATAGTCTTGATGTCTTCTAAGAAGTCAGGGTTGTGGTGAGTGAAGGTGCCACGCATATAGTAGTCTTTGTTACCACGTGCATTAACGAGCTTCTGGAATTTAGGAACTATCTTCTCCCAAGAGCCGTTGCCAGAATAGTCCACTCTGAATTTATCGTGAACTTCTTTTCGACCATCTAAGCTGAGCACAACATTGCTCATCTCTCTATTCGCGAAATCAATCACATCATCGTCAATCAGCACACCGTTAGTAGTGAGAGTGAAGCGGAAGTTCTTGCCTTTTCCCTTTTCAATACTTCTGGCATACTCTACGAGCTGTTTGACAACATCGAAATTCATCAGCGGTTCACCGCCGAAGAAGTCAACCTCTAAGTTTCTTCTGCTACCAGAGTTTTCAATCAGGAAATCAAGCGCTCTCTTGCCTACTTCAAAGCTCATCAGCGCACGCTCACCCTGATACTTACCTTGAGATGCAAAGCAGTATGAGCAGTTAAGGTTACAGGTGTGAGCAATATGCAAGCACAGTGCTTTTACAACACCTGCTGTCTTGCGCTTCAATTCTCCTGCCATCGGCTCAAAGCTATCTTCTACAAAGAGTTCGCCATTTTCTTTGAGCTGTACTACCTGAGCGTAGCATTCCTCTATATCTTCTTTTTTGATGTCTTCTCTGTCTGCGTACTTTTTCTCTATTGCTGAAATCACAGCTTCTTTGTCGTTATCTGAAAACATCTCAATGATGTCGTACGCAACTTCATCTACTGCGTGGACAGCACCCGAGCATATGTCGAGCACTATGTTATATCCACCGATTTTATACTGATGTATCATGGTTACTCCTCTTTACTACAAAAACTATATCAATAAAAAACGCCGCTCAAGGCGGCGCTTTTTCTTTAGCAATTACTTGCTCTCCTTTGTGCTCTCACACTTCTGGTTAGCAATACCGCAGCTTGTTTTGCAAGCAGACTGACATGAAGTCTGGCACTCGCCACAGCCGCCCTTCTTTGCGCTTTCGCAAAGATTACGAGTTTTGATAGTCTTGATATGTTTCATAGTAGTGACCTCCTATAATAGTCTGAGTATATTTTATCGCAATTATAAAGTAAAGTCAATACCAAGTGAATATGTGATTGATAAGTTAATCATCTTTGTGGTATAGTAAGTAGTAAGAGAGGTGATGTAGATGAAAATTGCATACGCAGGATTTGATTTGCTGTATCCAGTGCTTGAAAGCCTATATGACAACGGCTGTGAAATAGTGAAGATATTCACTAACAAAGTTGATAATATAACAGAGTTTAACACATCGGTCACCGCATTCGCACAAAAGCACAACATAGAACTTTCATACGATAAAATAACGACTGACGACTTGTTAAGCTTACAAAGTGAAGGTGTAGACGCACTATTCTGCGCAGCATACTACTACCGTGTGCCTATACTCAAGGGCTTTAAAATGGTAAACGTGCACCCTACCTTTCTGCCTTATGGTCGTGGCGCATGGCCTATGCCAATGTATATTCTGAATAATAGAAGTACTAGCGGTGTCACCTTTCACAAGATGGAGGAAAGCTTTGACACAGGCGACATATTGATGCAAAAGTCGTTTGAATTAAAAGAGAAAGAAACCCTGTCAGGATATATGGAGAAGGTATATTCGCTGATCCCTAGCATTGTAGGACAGCTTGTCGCTGATTTAGATTATTACTATGACAACGCTCAAGAGCAAGCTGACGGTGAATACTTAGAAGCTCCTGACGAGCGCGACTTCATCATAACTGAAGAAACGGACTTTGAAGCTGCAGACAAAATATTGCGTGCGTTTGAGGGCTTTTATGTCATATACTATAGTGAGGGGTGCGAACACAGGTTGCTAAACGCACACGCAGTAAAAGGCAACAACGAAAACAAGAAATTCAAAATTTCAGGCGGGTACATCGCCATAGACTAACACCACACAAAGGGGAACTATGAAATACTATATCGATGACATTAACTATCAGATAAAAAACAATCCGCAAAAGTTCATTGCATTTTGCGAAAGTGAATATAACGAACAGCTCAGAAAAACTGCTGAGAGTATTGCTGAAAATTCCAAAACAGCTCCTGTTGTGCTTATGTCCGGACCATCAGGCTCGGGCAAAACCACAACTGCGCATAAACTAGAAAGTTTACTTGACAATATGGGCTTTGAAACACACACTATATCGCTTGATAACTATTTTCGCGAGCTCAGTGAAGAAGAACAGATACTTGCTAAAGACGGGTTGCTTGACCTTGAATCCCCCGCACGTCTTGACAGCGATTATCTGAATATGCAGATACGTGGCATACTGGAGAAAAAGCCTGTAGATATACCAAGATACAACTTTGTCACCTGTAAGCGAGAGTTTTCAGGCTTCACGCTTACACGCAAAGATGGTGAAATCATACTATTTGAGGGTACACATACACTAAACCCTGAGGTAATCACCGTCCCTGACGAAAAATGTGCGAGAATATACACGAGCATTCGCGCACAGTTTGTATCTGAGAACGATATGCTTCGTTCAAAAACTATACGTCTTGCACGCAGGATTCTACGTGACACCAAAACACGTGACAGAGATCCTCATGACACACTTAATATGTTTGACAGTGTAAACGAAGGTGAAGACCTTTTTATACGACCATTTATGAGTCGATGTAACTACTCAATAAATACAACTATTCCATACGAAATAAGCATCTATCGCACCTTGCTTGCTGATACACTCGAAACTCTTCCCCATACAGAAGACGTAGCGCTTCTTAAAAGAGTTATTTCCAAAGCTCAGCCGCTTGATCCTGCGCTTGTGCCAGAAGACTCGCTGATTCGCGAATTTATCGGTGGGCTTACACTCAGATAAGCATCAATAACAAAAGCCTTTTGTACTAAAGTACGAAGGGCTTTTTCCAATTTTTACAATATTATCTGTAACTATAGTAAAAATTTTGTCAAAAAGGTTGACGAAAGTACGATTTTTGTTATAATCGTAGCATAAACAGAAATAGAGGCGCGGTGCTTAAGAGTAATACACACAATGCGCGGAATTTTTCAGTGTGTATGAAAGGATTCACCGCCGAAGTTCCGATTATCATTTCGCAAATCATCGGAGCTGGTGTGATACAGAATATGTATTACACTGTCACTAGTTTTAGTGGAGTGCTATTTTGGGTTGATTGTTTTGACCGTGGCACTTTTGCCGCGGTTTTTGTTTTTTACTTTGAAAAATTAAAGAGGGGGACATTACTATGTCAACAACAAAAAAGATTGTCCTTGCTGTAGCTGCTCTTGTTATTGTGGGCTTACTCGTTTACGCAGCTGTATCAGGCGGTCACTTAGGCACAGTCGAGTGTATGGATTGTCACGGCACAGGCGTTGCTCACGATGTTGATTGCCCATACTGTGACGAATTTGAACAAGACGACAACACTTATGCCGGTGCTGTTGATTGCGAAACATGTCAGGGTAGTGGAAAAACTGACGACGCTGACTGTGCTGACTGTTCAGGTAAAGGTATCGTTTCCAAAGCTTTGCCTTGTGAGTATTGCGAAGGCGATAACGTAATCGAAAAGACTTCCTGCGGTACCTGCTCAGGCGAGGGCGAAGTTCAGGGTACACTGTGGGCGTTGCTTCCACCGTTTATCGCTATCGGTCTTGCACTTATAACTAAGGAAGTTTACTCATCATTGTTCATCGGTATCGTTACGGGTGGCTTGATTTACTCAAACTTCTCTTTCCTTGGTACTGTGGATACAGTTATCAACGACGGACTTATCACTGCGGTTTCAGGTAACGCTGGTATCTTCATCTTCCTTATTGAGCTCGGTGTGCTCGTTGCACTCGTTAACAAAGCTGGTGGCTCTGCTGCATTCGGCAGATGGGCTGCTAAACACATCAAGTCAAAGATCGGCACACTGTTCGCTACATTCATCTTAGGCGTGCTCATCTTCATCGATGACTACTTCAACTGCTTGACAGTAGGCTCAGTTATGCGCCCTGTAACAGATACGCACAAAATTTCACGTTCTAAGCTTGCGTATATCATCGACGCAACTGCTGCTCCTGTATGTATGATAGCTCCTATC
>JAUMXP010000026.1 GCA_030529125.1 Eubacteriales bacterium
ACATATATTACAGGATAATCAGCTTGCTACAAAATCGCTTGAGGTTGAACCTATTTTTATGGTGTAGGTTTGACCTGTTATGATTTTTGGGCTACTGAGTATAACAGCAGAGAAAGAGAGTTCAGGTTTATGATGTATAACGATATTTCCGTCTTTATCTGTTAGAGTTATGCTTGTATTAGCAGCTTGTTCAGGTGTACTGACAGCTAGAATACCTTGATGTGTTTCGCTGAATGTCTGTGCCATCGAAGTAGCGCCTGTACCGATAAATGTACCGCCTGATATAGTAGCGCTTGTTTCATAATCAAGGGTTGATGTATCACCGTGCGACGGACCAACAACTGTTATGTTGCCACCAGTAATATTCAGTGATCCGTTTGAATCAAGTCCATCACCAGAAGCATTTACATAGAGCTTACCGGCGGATATTATGATACTTCCGTTTGTCTGAGAAGGACCGCCGCCTTTTCCACCTCGTTTATCGAACATTCCATCTCTCCCACCGGTTGAGCCGCTCGAGTCAGTGCCACCTGCAGCGTTAAGTCCATCGTCGCTTGCTACCAGTTTGATGTCGCCACCATTAATATTAATGGTGAGAGCTTCCAGACCCTCGTAGCTTTCGGTGATATTAAGCGTGCCGTCAGTTATAGTGAGCAATTCTTCTGCGTGTACAGCATCATCGCCTGAAGCTATTTTATAATTTCCACCTTCTATAGTGATAGAAATATCAGAGTGAATCGAGTCGTCTGCTGAGTTTATGCTAAAGGAACCACCACGGATCATCATACTGTTTGATGATTTTATACCTTTCATGCTAGTGCTGTTTTCTTCAGTTGTAGTATCAGATGGTGGCTCACCCGGTCTTTTGCCACCTTTGAATCCTCCGAAATTATCTGAAGAAGATTTTGTACCGTTAACACTTCCACCACCTGATAAAAGATTGAAGGTACCATCTTCGATTTGCATATAATATCCTGCAGAGATGCCGTCGCCTTCAGCTTCTACGTTAATAGTTCCGCCTGAAGTATAGATGAAACCAAGTGATATATCGTCAGAGTTTTCGCAGTGAATTCCGTCTTTGCCTGCATCTATGTTAAGATTTGTTTTGCCTGTTATCCTTACGCTGTCGTTTGCATCCAAGCCATGTGAAGCGCTACCTATTTCATAAGTACCGCCTGTAAATACTAGATCATCTTTGCACACAACACCATGTCCTGCAGGGGAGTTTACCGTCAGACTTCCCAAGCCGTTGAAAGTCAAATCTTGCTTAGAAAAAACAGCAGCATCGATATTATTGTTATCAATAGCTGTGAAATTACCACCATTTGACAGAGTGTTTGATTTATCTTTTGCGAGTGTTACGAACACTTTGTCTGCTTCAATAATATACAGTGCAGCACTAGTTTTGCTGGTTATATCAACACCGTTTAGTATAAGCTGTAGTTTGGCGGTGTCAGGCGCATCGACAACAATCATACCATCATTGAGCGTTCCTGAAATAATGTAGGTAGCTTCTTCTGTTATAGTTATTGTGCTGTTTACTATTTGTACACTGTCTGAAGATGCAGTAGCAGTGTTACCCTTTAGCTTGATAGTAACGCTTTTCTTTTTGTCATAATCTGTGTTAGAGTCACGTTTTGTAAACATATCATCATCTGTTAAAGTGAAATCTGTTTTAGCTGGTGTGGCATTGTCAGGAGTACTTGTTGAGTCGGTGCTGACTGTGCTACTGCTGTTATCATTTGAACAGCCTGTAAACATGATGCAAACTAGAGATATTATTAATAATATAGATAAAAGTTTCTTCATATGTCACCTCGTAAATTAAAGTTCTGACATTGATGTGTCTTGTTTTGAAACAGAGATTTCAAGGTTGCCATTACGACAACGGAGTTTGTCTATCATTTCTTTTTCTTTGTTGATGTCACGCATTGTTATGTTGTATGTCAGCTTAAACATACTGCCAAGATTGGTGCTCTTGACACGAATCAATTCAAACGATTTAGTATATGTACTGAAAATATCATCAAACACACCCGTATAATCCAGATCATCAGCAATAACGATGGTTAGTGTTTTGTAGGTTGCGGCATTGTTTTTTGTGCCAAAATCAAGACGGTTGTAAATAAAGAATATGATGCACATAATGAGAGTGAATAAAGTAGCAAATCCGAGGTATCCCATACCAGTAATTAGTCCTGTGCCCATCGCAAGGAACAGGGTGCAAATTTCTTTTGCTGTACCTGGGACAGAGCGGAATCGCACCAGACTGAAAGCTCCGGCTACCGCAACACCGGCACCTACGTTACCGTTCACCATCATGATAACTATGCATACTACAGCAGGCAGTAACGCAAGTGTTACAACAAAGCTTTTGGTATAGCGTGTGCGATACATATATGCAAACGCGAGTATCAGCCCAAGCATCAGTGAAAAGCCCAGACAGAGTAAAAAGTCAGTTACGCTGATGACTGAGGTGAGGTCTGTATCAAAGATTCCTTTAAAAATATTTTCAAGCATTGTATTAAGCCTCCTTGGTTTTTTGCATATTCAGTTTCTGTAATTGCGTGAAAATAATAGTACGATATGCGGTTCCGTACTTAGAAAATGGAATTTTGAATATATGTTCTTTAGATAAAACCGAAGTCATCCACAGCGGGATACCTCCGCTGCATTTGATTTCCATCAATATACTACCATTATCTAGAATCGGTGTTCCGTATGTTTCGGATTTTAGCGAGAGGTTATCTTGTCGACAGAGGACGTTTTCATCAAATGTAACTATGAAATCCGAATTGTCATTTGAGTAATAGGCTTCTCGCTCATACGACAGTAAAAGTGTAGGGTGTAGGTTTTTATAATAATCAATGAAGTAATCGATTTCTGCAGAAATCTGTGTGGGATTTTTGCAACCACACTCTCTATTTAGCCACTGTGTCGCTTCTTGCTCAGGCATAGAAACACGCCGTTTATACACAACATGTTTAAACTTTTTCTTTAGCTCTACGAATACAGGGGTGTCATTAGTAAGCTCGCCGTAGCACCTGATACGGAGTTTTTCTTTATATACAGGCTTTTCTATAGACCTGCGTATCAACAGATAAGTATCGGTATCGTAATATATGTTTTTTATGGTAGTACGACCGTATTTGTCTATTGTCATATATGGTTTCATAGCGTTGAGCAGGATTTCTTTTTGCTGTTGAGTTATCATATATTTGATTTCATAGCGTTTGAAATTAGCTTGATATGCCATAAAAGCAAATCCTCCTGCACTTTGATGTCATCATTGTACAGGAGGAATATTGAAATATGATTGAATATTATTGATAGAGTTTATGATTTTGGGATTCGCGCAGTAAAGCAGACTTTATTGTCTTTGCAGTTAACGCTGATTTTTCCGTTGTGTGCTGTGACTATGGCTTTAGCAATAGCAAGACCAAGTCCATAGTGGTTATCTTCGCTGTTGCGTGCTTCGTCAACACGATAAAAGCGTTCAAATAGTTTCTCTCTAGTCTCACGTGGTATAGGGTCGGAAGCGTTAATTACTGAGAGGTTTGCGTGACCTCTGCTCTCTGTCAATACAATTTCGATTTCTTTACCGTTTGTTGAGTGACGGATTGCGTTGTCGACTAAAATTGAAACCAGCTGGCTAAGTTGACTATTGTTGCCTATAATAGTGATATCGTCGTTGATTTTTGTAACAAGGGTCAGACCTTTTTCGAAAGCAACACTTTCAAATGGCAGAGCGCCTCCTGCTACCAGACGGCTCAAATTCAGAGATTCTTTGAGTATGGTAGTATCTTCTGTTTTTGCAAGATTTAGCAGTTGGCTGATTATATCACCCATACGCTCATTTTCAAACTGAATATTTGAGAGCCATTTATTATCTCCTATCTCGCGCGATAGAAGTTCAGCATTGGCGCTTACGACCGATACAGGTGTTTTGAGCTCGTGACCTGCATCAGAGATAAACTGCTTTTGTTTTTGGTAGCTTTCTTCAAGCGGTTTTACAATTCGCTTTGCAAGGTAGATAGCGACAAAAAATAACGCTACCAGTGCAACACTGCCAAATACCAATGTGTAACGGAACAAAGTGCCCATATTGTGTTTTACAATAGTGTTGTCCATAAATGCAACCAAGGTGTATCCTTGTTTTGGTTCAACAAAATACGCTAGATCATCTATTGATCCTTGTGTGTTGCCGCTTTCCAGAATATCTAAGGCATAGCTTTGCAGTGTCTTTTTGTCGTATTTATCTTGTTTACCTACATCAATATCGAGAATTTGTCCATCATCTGCTATAGCTACGGAATAAAAGATAGATAGCTCAAAAGAATGATCTTTGTCAAAAGGTTTTTTATGCTCATCTTTCTTCAGTGATTCCATAAACTCTTTTGGAAGTTCTTTTGATTGATTATTTATCATTGGATCGTTGAGAACATACATCTGAGCGTGATGCTCCAAGAGTTCGTAATTAGTGTTTTCTACTTCATAATAACTCAAAGTATAGATTAATGTGAGGGTACCAATGAAAAGAAAAACCAGCACAGACATAATGGCAGCTACTATCTTATATCGCGATTTTTTAAACATTGTCGCACCTCAATTCGTATCCGACTCCACGCACTGCCTTTATCTCTGTTTTTGCGTTGACAAAGCACAGCTTTTTGCGTGTAAACGACATATATACTTCTACATTGTTGTACTCGGAATCGCTCTCAAATCCCCAGATTTTGACCGCAAGTTGCTCTCGGCTGAGAATCTGTCCCTGATTAGCAATCAGATACTCGAGAATACGATATTCCTTGTCGCTTAAACGTACGCTTTGACCATTTGTTGTACAACAAAGAGAAGAAGTGCTTTGCTGTAGTGTAATATCAGCAAAGCTAAGTTCACCGTCCGGAGTGTTGATATTTCGTCTTGTCAGAGCTCGTAATCGTGCTAAGAGTTCTTTTGTCATAAATGGTTTAGTCAGATAATCATCAGCACCACTGTCAAGACCTGTTACTTTGTCATCAAGTTCTGCCTTTGCAGTGAGCATTAGTATCGGAGTTCGAATTCCTTTTTGACGTGCGGTTTTTGCGATGTCGTATCCATTCATTGATGGAAGCATAACATCGAGAATAATGATATCATATATATTGCTCTCAATAGCTGATAAACCATCCATACCGTCGTCAAAATGGTCTACTTCGTATTTTTCAAGGCGCAGTATCTCGCATAACGCCTGAGCCATTCTTTTTTCATCTTCTACAAGTAAAAGTCGCATATTTACACCTCCACTTATAACTATATATTAACATATAATATTGAAAGAAGATTGAAAACAAAAAAGCGACAAAGAAAAATCCTCTGTCGCCACCAATATCTTCATATTGTGATTTTGAATAATGTACGGTTTATAGTATCAATTACACACCGTTCATTTTGAAGACAGCACCAAAAGTGCCTAAAATAATACGCAAATCTGTTTTGAGTGAACGTTTCTGAATATACTGTAAATCCATATTAAGCCATTCGTTGAATGTCATATCGTTGCGGTTAGGAGTAATCTGCCAGTAGCATGTAAGACCCGGAGTTACATATAGACGCTGTAGCTCGTACTCGCTGTAATTTTCGACTTCTCTAGGAAGAGGAGGACGAGGGCCAACGATAGTCATATCGCCGAGCAAAACATTCAGAAGTTGAGGCAGCTCATCAATGCTTGTTTTGCGCAGGAACTTGCCGACCTTAGTAATACGTGGGTCATCTTTGATTTTAAACGCGTGACCATCCATTTCATTCTTATGCAGAAGCTCCTCAAGCTTGTCCTCAGCATCAGGAATCATAGAACGGAATTTGTAGAAACGGAAAGGTTTTTTATCTTTGCCGATTCTTTGTTGAGTAAAGATAGGAGAGGCTTTTGGGCACTCTATAAATACAATAAGTGTGATAATAAGGAAGAAAGGTAAAAGTAGAGCCAGACAAATAACAGAAAACAGAATATCAAAGATACGCTTAACAATCAAGTATCCACGTTTACCTTCATTAATGGCTGCTCTGTCTAATAAGAGTTTGTGTGTTGCGTTTTCAATATTTGTATTTTTTTCAGTAATTACTGTTACAGCCACACAAACCCCCACTTTCTCATAATAATCTTATTTTATTATAAAGGATAATTGATATCAATGCAATACTTTATTGTGTGTTAATCAGTAAAAATCGTATTTATTAAGCTTGAAAACAGAT
The DNA here is from genome assembly GCA_030529125.1 of Eubacteriales bacterium. Classification (GTDB taxonomy): domain Bacteria; phylum Bacillota; class Clostridia; order Oscillospirales; family Acutalibacteraceae; genus Ruminococcoides. The sequence goes on from JAUMXP010000026.1 coordinate 6,232, forward strand.
GTTTCATAGCATAAAATATATTTATACATTTTTATAGTAAGAATAATGGATAAATAATGGTATTTATCTAAGAATATGGATATACGTTTTATAAGGAGAGTACAAAGATGAAAATACTCGTTGTAATTACAGGAGGCACAATAGGTAGTACAACAAGCGGTCCTTACACCTGCCTTGATAAAAGTAAAAATTATGCTTTAATAGAGCACTACAAAGAAAATTATGACAAAAACACAGAGTTTGATGTTGTATCTGAGTATAGTATATTAAGCGAAAATCTCACAGCAAAAGAGCTAAATCTGCTGACAGAGTGTATCGAAAAATCCCTTGATAAAGGATATGATGGTATGATAGTAACTCACGGCACAGACACACTACAGTATACAGCCTCTGCGCTTGCTTACTGTTTTAGCAATTTATCGTTGCCTATTTTGCTAGTTTCAGCTAATTATCCGCTTGAAAATAAAAAAAGCAACGGCTACCATAATTTCGAAGCTGCTGTTGAGTTTATTAGGGCAAAGGCTGGAAACGGGGTTTTTGTGTCATACAAAAATAAAGACGAAGACAAAACAAACATACACCTCGCTACAAGAGTGTACTCTCATTTAGAAAATACCGACGAGGTTTATAGCATCGGCAATCAGGTTTTTGCGTTTTATAAAAATGGTTTAGTTACGCTCAATAAAGAGTTTATTAAAACCTTAAGTGCGAAAGAAAACACCCGCTATATATTCAAAAACAAAACAGAGACTCTTGTTATCAGCAGTATGGTTGGTGATTCGTTCAACTACTCACTTGATAATGTTAAAGCTGTGCTAATTCGTCCATATCATTCAGGCACTATCAACACAGCAGATGGTTGTTTAAAGGCGTTTTGTATTAGAGCAAAAGAACAGAATATCCCTGTGTTTATACTTACAGCTGGGCTTAACGCTGAGTACGAGAGCACAAATGTATTTGAACAATTTGGCATTATTCCGCTTAGGCTTTCAACTTTTGTATCGCAGTATATGAAGCTGTGGATAGCAACAAGCAACGATTTAGATATTAAAGAGTTTATGCAAAAGGAAAGCGCTCAGGAATATATAGTGAATAAATAAAAATAGCACGGTGACTATTATGTAGTCATCGTGCTTTATTATTTAGATAGTCTGTAATTTCTTCTTTGTCGCGTTTTATCTGCTCTTTGAGTGACTCAAGATCTGTGAATTTAACTTCTTCACGTATGAACTTCTTGAGTATGGTCTGAACGTTTTTGCCGTATAAATCACCGCCGTCAAAATCAAGCAGATGAGTTTCACACAGAACGTCATTACCGCCTACGGTCGGGTGGGTGCCGATGTTGGTTGCACCCTGATATGTTTTGTCATCGACTAAAACGTATGATGCATACACTCCGTATTTCGGTATAATAACAGTCTGGTCTAAAGATTGGTTGATAGTCGGAGTCTGTATAGTGTTTCCGATGTGGTTCCCGCTTACAACTTCTGAACTGATACCAAAATCATAGCCGAGCATAGCGTTGGCACTCTCAACATCACCGTTTGCAATACAGTTGCGAATGCGTGTTGAAGACACAGGGGTACCATTATATAAAACAGGTTCACACTTGAACGCTTTAATACCATAGTTATTGCACAGCTTTATCATATCATCAGCATCAGCATTACCACCTTTGCCAAAATGATAATTAAACCCTGTGACAACACACTTAGCGTTTAATTTGTCGTGTAGGACTTCTTTTACAAACTGCTCTGCGCTCATGTCTTTTATATCGTTGAAGTCGATATTGTAGACAAGCTGTACACCTAGCTTTTCAAAAAGCTTAAGCTTCTCTTTGTTTGTAGTCAAGAGCGGTTTTTTAGTATTGCTTATTACGTTTGCAGGGCTGTCTTTAAAGGTCAGGACAGCCATAGGGCAAATGTCTGATGACATTGGCTTTGTTGCTGAAATTACGCTGCGATGGCCTATGTGAACTCCATCAAAAAAGCCAAGTGCCACACAGCAGCCATATTCAGTTTTTCTGATAGAATCAAATACCTGCATAATATCTCCTGAAAATAATATACATTGATTATAAATCAAAAGAGCTATATTTGCAACAGGGGTGATTCAATGTTCAGTGAAGAATTTGATAAGGCTAAACGAGAAGAAATCGAACACGAGCTTATGTGTCGACACAAAAGCGTAAAGCGAAAAGTATATGGCAAAACTGTGCTCAACCGTGAACTTGTTGGATATACTGTTGGTGGTGAAAACGGACTGCTGCTGTGTGGCACTTTCCACTCAATGGAAAGAATAACCTGTGCTATGTTATACAAGTTTCTTTTTAGCGTGTGTAAAGTATATGAGTCTGATGATAGATTCAGACAGCAGCTAAGTAAAACAGGTCTTACGGTTATTCCCACAGTTAATCCTGACGGAGTAGAGATAAGTCTGCATACTGAGAAGTCAGCAGGCATTCTTTGTAGACATGTAAGAAGGTGTCTTAAACAATCAGGTGAAAAAAGCGAGCGTTGGCAAGCAAATGCTCGCGGAGTAGACATAAATCATAATTTTGATGCAGGCTTTGATTTGGTTAAAACAAACGAAAAGAAAATGGGTATCACTACCTTTGCGTCGACTCGTTATGGTGGAGAGTACCCTGAGAGCGAAAACGAAACAAAGGCACTTTGCAATTTGTGCAGGAAACGTGAGTTTGCTATAGCCGCTGCACTTCATTCGCAAGGGCGCGAGATATACTACGACTACGGTGAGCATACAAGAAAAGAAAACTATGAAATAGCAAAAGCGATGAGCGCTCTGTCAGGATACAAGGTTTCACAGCCGTCCGGTATAGCAGTAGGCGGAGGATTCAAAGATTGGTTTATAGAGCACTTTCATCGACCTGCGTTTACGATTGAGGTGGGCAAAGGGAAGAATCCACTATCTATGACAGTATTTGAAAGTGAATATAAAAAGGTTGAAAAGATGCTATGGTATCTTATGAGATACACAATAAAAAACAGCGGTGGGTAAGCACTCACCGCTGTTGTATGTATGTTAGTCGTCGTATGCCATTACTTCTTTTGTGATGTCCTCATGTGCAGAAAGCATAGGCTTAATGTCCTTGTTTTTTATCTTTCTATCAGTGTAGTTTTTAGTGATTTTTATTACAAGTCCTGAAAGTGAAAGTACACCAATGAGGTTAGGGATCATCATCAGAGCGTTGAAGGTATCTGAAATATCCCACGCGATAGATGAGGTCATCAGTGCGCCTGACATAATCATAAGCACGAAGAATACCTTGTATGCTATCGATGCTTTAGCGCCAAAGAGGAACTCAAATGCCTTTGTTCCGTAATGTGACCAACCAAGAACGGTTGTAAACGCAAACAGGAAGATAGCAATAGCGATAAACATTGAACCAATATTCACACCATTGAAGGTGAATACGGTATCAAACGCAGACGCAACTAATGTAGCGTCAGTAGCAGATTTATCTACGATAGTACCTGTATTGATGTCGAATACACCAGATGTGAGGACAACTAAAGCTGTCATAGTACAAACAACTATAGTGTCAATAAACACCTCGAAGATACCCCACATACCCTGTCTTACAGGTTCTTTAATTTTGCCATTTGCATGAACCATAACAGACGAGCCTAAGCCTGCTTCGTTTGAGAACACTCCTCGCTTGAAGCCTATGGTTACTACTTCCTTTATCAAGTAACCCAGAGTACCACCGGCTGCAGCAATAGGTGAAAATGCAGTTTTGAAGATAGATGCAAATGCTGGTCCTATAGCGGTATAGTTTATGCCAATTATAGTGAGTGATCCTATAACGTAGAGGACAACCATGAATGGAACGATTTTTTCAGCGACAGCACCGATACGTTTAACACCGCCTAAAACGATGATAGCTGTCAGCACCATTATAACAACGCCGATAATAAGTGAGTACAGAGTGATAGCATTTTCGCCTTCACCGTAAAGAACGTGGCTTGACAGAGCTTCAATATCAAACGCTGATTCAATATTCGCAACAATCTTGTTAACCTGACCCATGTTGCCTATACCAAAAGATGCTAAAAGCGCGAATACAGCAAACATCACAGCTAATATTTTACCTATCCATTTGCAGCCTTTTATTTTACCCAGACCATCTCTGAGATAGTACATAGCACCGCCAGACCACTCGCCGTTTGCATTCTTGCGTCTGTAGTAAATACCTAGTACATTTTCAGAGAAGCTGGTCATCATACCAAAGATAGCGGCAATCCACATCCAGAAAATCGCACCTGCGCCACCTGTTACGATAGCAGTAGCAACACCCGCAATATTACCTACGCCGACAGTAGCGGCAAGTGCAGTACACATAGACTGGAACTGAGAGATAGACTTATCTTTCTTATCTGTGTGACCTGATACACTCTTCTTAAAAACACTGCCTAAAGTACATTTAATCCAGTGCTTTATATGAGATATCTGGAAAAACTTTGTCAGTATAGTCATGAATATACCGGTGCCTACAAGAAGAAAAACACCAAAACTGCCGACATATTCATTGACGACATTGTTTACCTCGGCGATTCTATCCAAGAAACTGCCCATATTTGTACCCCTTTCATTCTGAACTACTTAACTAAAAAAAGAAAAAGAGCATTGCAAACGCAACACTCATAAAAAGTCAAATACTGCTACTGCTAAGTAGAGCAGAAATCCGTCCTTTTGCCTGAGAGATTAGGCGTTGCGCCTTTGCACCTTCGGCATCCTGTTTGTTACGCAGAACTTCTCCGGAAAACCCGTCCGCTGACAGTCTACTATCTTGCGATAACCTGAGAGTGTTACTCCTTCGGGAAGGGTTGCCCCTAATTTCCTGTCAGTTTCAATCGGTAAGTAGTTATTTTATTAATATCTATAATATACCTCTATATGACATAAAAATCAAGTGAATGTAGCTTTTATTCTATACTTATTCATTAATTTTTGAAAATAGCATGAGTTTTATATGTTATTCTTGTAAAAAGTGAATATTTGAATTATTTCCAGTATGTGATATAATAGTAATTTAGAGGGGACGGTGTATTTTATGGGTAAAAATTCTCCAATTGCGGATTTTAAATCAAAATGCTCTACAATCAATCGTTTTATCAGAACTAAAAATGGCAGAAATATGTTTCTGATTTCTATTGCCGTTGTTGTTGTGCTGTTTTTTGCACCATTGTTTTATGGTTCGGTAGGTTCGATATTTATTGGTTGTATAGCTGCTCCTATGACTATTATGGTATGGCGAAAATACGATAACAGACACGCTATTGTACCTGCTGTGTGCATGTGTGTACCGATGATACTTGATATGCTGTTCTACTGGGACCTTTACGTATCAGTGTGTATGCTTGTAAGTATTGTTGGTGTAATTACAGTAGCTGCGCATCCTAAGTTTAATTTCATGAGAAAAACTGACGATTTGCTTTATGCGTATCTTATGGCAGGTGGTGTATGTGTATGCATTGTAGTACTCGCATCGCTGCTCATGTTGCTTGTTAATATTGCTTGGTGGTTGTTGTGCTTGTTCCTGTTCTTTGGAATTGTAGCTGTATTCTTCATCATAGTTATGTCTTCTGCGGCATATACTGCTACTGACGCTAAGCGTCAGGCAAGAAAGAAACAGTACCAGAGAGAACACAGAGATTATGATAAATATGACTTCGACCTTTTTGCTAAAGACATCGGCATCAAGAACGAGGTTAATCAGAACGCAAAATATAGAGCAGAACACACTCGCAGACCAAGACAAAATAGTGAAGACCAGATGTTCTATGATATTGAAGACTAATATGTAAAAAAGAGGCGGTACCTAGGTACCGCCTTTTATATTCAACTGAAAAGTCGCTTGCATAAATCAAAATACTTTTCTATCTGTTCTTTATTTAAGTAGTAGTAACGTCTGCCTGCTGTATATTCATAGTCAACTAAGTCAGCATCCTGAAAACGCTTGTTAATCATTCTCAGCTTTGCAGGTGCTATGTTGATTTCGCGTGATAACTCAAGCAGATAGTACGGACGCTTAGTGTAGCACATAAGAATCTTAAGGCTGTCTTGATCTCCTAAAATTGAGAGGAAGTTTTCGACAGAGCGCTCCTCGTTTTTAGCGGCAAAATATTCATCGCACAAAAAGCCGTTTAGCAGGAACACAGAGCCGTCATCGTACTCTTTGCAGAAGTAGCTGACAGTGAACATATAGCTTATGTAAAGCTCTACGTGTTCGTTTTGCTGTATAGCGTCGGAGATGTCGTCGAATTTAAGAATATGACAGAAATAGTCGTAGTCAATCTCCATCAGGTTAGCGTAGCGCTTCTGCTGTTTCTTAGACTGTTCGATCGCGGTGTTTTCGTAACGCTTGAATACCGTATACATACTACTGATGATGTGTTTAATACGCATCTTTGTTTCGTGTGGATAGTTGTATAGGGTTAAGATTTTGTTTTTAATATCTTTGTCGAGTTCAGGGATGTTCTCGATATACTTTTTCATTCGCTCAAGGTCGTTACCCGGCCAGTCTTCGCAGTTTGACTGTGAGTATTCGTTGATAAAACATCCGCCTATATAGTCGAATAAATCTTCGATAGGGTAGCTGTCATATTTCTTCATCAGAGCATCAAAAGTATTTATGTTCTGGTAATCAAAAAAAAATGCTTTCAGCACACCCTGAAGTATATTGGAAAATGAAAAAGCAGCGATTTCCTCTTTTACAAACGGACTGAGTTCTTTATCAAAGGTGCTCATAATCTCGTTAAACAAAGGTTGCTTTGAACACAGTTTATTGATTTTTGGGTCGTTCTGGTTCAGACCATAGCTTGAGTTGAGATAATTAACAAAAGCACCGCAGAATTCGAATAGAGGTCTGTTAACAAACTTAAGCCTCTTTTTCAATTCAAAATAATCAACTCTGTTTTTGAAATTACCCATCAAGGTCACCTCACTATCTAATTGAATAATATCAAAGCTCACTGAGCTTTGTCAACACAGGTGAGCTACTTTGACAAGTTAATAACACTGATTAGACTTTTTTTATTTTTTGTGATATGATAACTTACAATAAAGCATGTTTTACGGAGGTAAACTATGTCTGATAATAATAGAAAATATGATTTTGATAACTTTGATGATTCAATGATAAGAGATAGACGCAGCGATGATGCACGCTACTATGACGGCTATTCTGACAATTACGATGTAGACGAAAATGCATCAAACCTCTCATCAGAAGAAGTGAAAACAAAAGATGAATATGATGACGGTTTTTACTCTAACGCTGACAGCTTTGAACAACCTGATGAAGAGGAAAAGACCAGAGTGTTCGAGCCGATTAAGGATTACGACACCTCATATAGCGATAGAAACAGAAAAGCTAGTAAATCCGATAAAGATGAGCTTAAAAAGAAGAACAACATAATTATTGCGCTTGTTATTACTCTTGTTTTAGTGGTTTGTGTTTTCTTCTGCATTATTGCATTTAGCTCATGTGATAGTGATAATGAAAACGATACGCTAGAGTCTAGCATAGCTACTGAATCTACTACTGCTTCTGAAACTCAGACTCAGACTGATGCGCCGACAGATGCTCCAACACAGACGCC
>JAUMXP010000177.1 GCA_030529125.1 Eubacteriales bacterium
CGGTATCTACTCGATGTCGTCTGAATTATCTGACGTAGTGCTTGATACTAGGATAAGGCTTGCGAGATTCTTTGATTGTGACGATGATCCTGTAAAATTCTGTAAAAGAATTATTTTTACATCAGGTGTTACTCAGTCTATCAATGTGTTTTTGCGTGGACTCTTAAATCATGGCGATCATATAATCACAGGCTCGCTTGAGCACCATGCGGTTATGCGCACGCTAAACGATTTGGAGAAAGAACGCGGCATAACTTTTGATGTAGCCCGCTGTGACGAGAATGGTACAGTTAGTGCTTTAGCTGTTGAATCACTTATTAATATGAATACAAAAGCTGTTATTATTAACCATGCATCTAACGTTTTTGGTACTATCAGCCCGATAGAAGAGATAGGCGCCGTATGCAAAAAGCATAATATTTTCTTTGCTGTTGATACTGCTCAGACTGCAGGCGCGGTTGAGATTTCTATGCGTAAAGCAAACATTGATTTTCTAGCTTTTTCGGGACACAAAGGACTACTTGCGTTGCAGGGAATAGGTGGCTTTGCTATATCAAAAAGGCTGAGTGATATTCTGAAACCTATCATCACAGGCGGTACAGGCAGTGTGTCTCATTCATATATTCAGCCTGCTATTCTTCCTGATAAATTTGAAAGTGGTACTTTAAATCTTGCTGGTATTGTTTCGCTTAATCATTCGCTTGAGTTTATTGAGAAAACCGGTGTCGATAAAATCAGAGAAAAAGAGCTTGAGCTACGCTCATATTTTATCAAAAAAGTACAGAAAATCGATGGTATAAAAGTGTACTGTGCTGACGATAAACTCAGCACTACGTCTGTTGTTTCACTGTCGTTTACTGAACTTGATAACGCGTATGTAGCATCTATTCTTGAGCGTAAATATTCTATTATGACCCGATGCGGACTTCACTGTGCGCTTAGTGCCCATCGTGCTATGGGGACTTATCCTGACGGTACTGTCAGATTTTCATTTTCATATTTTAATTCTATTGAAGAAATTAAATACTGTATAGATTCACTCAAAGATATTTTGAAGGAGATTAATAATGCCTAGAGCGATTATAGCTATGAGCGGTGGTGTGGATAGCTCAGTTGCGGCTTTTATGATGAAAGATAAAGGCTACGACATCATCGGCATCACTTTAAAACTACATGGAGAAAAGAATATTATTGAGGAGCAGTCGTGCTGTAGTGATCAGGATATTCTTGATGCAAAAGCAGTGTGTGACAGACTGGGTATTGAACACAGGGTAGTTAATATAGAAAGCAATTTTAAAGAGTACGTAATTGACCGTTTTGTACAGTCGTATATAGATGGCGGTACTCCTAATCCTTGTGTAGATTGTAACCGTTTTATCAAATTTTCCGAGCTTGTACGTATTGCGAAAGAAGAGGGTTTTGACTATGTAGTCACAGGCCATTATGCAAGAGTTTGTTACGATGAAACTACTGACCGCTATTTGCTCAAGAAAGGTATAGATGAGTCAAAGGATCAGAGCTATGTGCTGTATTCTCTGACTCAGGATACGCTTTCTCATCTCAAACTGCCTTTGGGAGAACTCAGCAAAGCTGAAGTCAGAAAAATTGCAGAAGAAATCGGTTTATCAAATGCTGAGAAGAAAGACAGTCAGGATATATGCTTTGTGCCTGATGGCAAGTATGCGGATTTTATTACCGCTTATACTGGCAAGAGTTTTCCTGATGGTGATTTTGTTAATCTGCAAGGAAATGTCCTTGGTACCCACAAAGGCATTATCCGTTATACTATAGGTCAGCGCAGAGGTCTAAACCTTTCGCTCCCTCAGTCGATGTACGTATGCGATAAAGATGTAGAGTCTAATACGGTTACGTTGTGCCTTGACTATGAGCTGTTTTCTTCAGAGCTTATTGCAGATGATGTTAATTTAATTTCGATTAAAGAAATAAAGGAGCCGATAAAACTCAGCGCTAAAATACGATACAAACATGCACAAGCACCAGCTACCCTGTATCCATTTGACAATAACAGAATAAAGTTGGTTTTTGATCAGCCACAACGAGCTATTACTAAAGGACAGGCAGTTGTTATGTATGACGGCGATACAGTAGTAGGCGGAGGAACTATAAAATAAAAAGCAGTGACACTCAGTCACTGCTTTCTTCATTTATTTTCGATTAAGTTGAGTGTTTGCATGATTTCATTTTGTTTGCACAAACCTTCTGAAAAGGCTGTAGCACTACCACAAGCAATAGCAAGCTTCAGCGCAGATTTGTAGTCGTTGGATTTAAGATAGCCTGCTATAAATCCTGCTACCATAGAATCACCTGCACCTGCAGTGTTGACAGCGACACCTTTAGGTGCGTTCTCGATAATTACCTGCTTATCTTCAGTGAACAGCACAGCGCCCTTATCTCCCATGGATATAAGCACGTTTTTAGCACCCAGATTTTGGAGTTTTATTGCGTACTTTTCTATGTCATGCAAGCTAGAGATCTTTGTGTTGAATGTTTCCATCAGCTCGTTAATATTCGGTTTTATCAGAAACGGTCTGAACTCTAATGTGTTCAAAAGCTTTTTGCCTGTAGTGTCTACGACAGTTGTTACACCGCGTTTGTATACTTTGCTCAGGATTTTTGCGTAGATGTTATCGTCTACACCTTTTGGTATACTGCCCGATAGTATCAGCACATCGCCTTCATTGATGTTTTCCAACTTTTTAAATAGCAGATGTAAATCAAAGTCGCTGACCTGTGGGCCGAGTGCATTAATATCTGTTTCTTCGTCGCCACGCAGTTTTACATTGATTCTTGAGCATCCGCTTTCGAGAAAGACAAAATCGTTTTCGATTCCTTTTTCATTAAGAGCTTTTTCTATTTCTATTCCTGTGAATCCTGCAAGTAATCCAGTTGCAATAGATTTGACTGCAAGCTCTTTTAATACAGTAGAAACATTAATGCCCTTACCTCCACAGTAAAAGCCTTCGTGTTCAGAACGGTTGATTGCGCCGACTATCAGTTTGTCTACATTAATCACGTAGTCGATAGCCGGATTGAGTGTAATTGTATATATCATAAGAGCACCTCTTGAGTATTATGTGTATATTGTTATCTATTATATTTTCTTGACTATAAATATTATTTATTATACAATTTTTGTATCAAATTATGTGAGGTTATTATGAGTAAAATTCTTGTGTGTGGTCTGATTAATGTTGAG